>JAIUNH010000479.1 GCA_020161965.1 Pseudomonadota bacterium | reverse complement strand
AGCGCCGCGCGGGCGGCGGAACGGTCGGGTTGCGGCAATCGCCGACGGAGCCTTCGGCGCACATCTTGCCGTCGGGCATGATCGCGCGGCTGATCTCGGTATCGGATTTCAAATCCTGATAGCGCAGGCCGGCATCTTTGAGGTTGGCACCGGTCAGCTTGGTGGCGAACAGCGCGACGCCGCCAAGATTGACGAAGCGCATATCGGCATCGGTCAGATCCGCACCGCCCAAATCGGCGCCCGCCAGATTGGCGCCGCGCAGCTTGGCGCCTTTGAGGTTGGCGCGGCGCAGATTGGCCCCGCGCATGTCGCGGCCTTCCAGATTGGCGCCAGCGCATTGCGCATCCGGCCCCAATCGACAACCCGGCGGCAATGACTGGGCGAAGGCCGGCGCACCGAATGCCGCCAGCCCCAAAGCCACAACCGTAAAACTCGCGTAACGCATCGTCTCGACCGCTCCCCGGACCTCGAATTGCGGCCAGTTTCCCGGTTTCGCCGGAAAGGTCAATTCCGACGTAACAAAGGCCGGTTTCCTGCGTTGTCAGAGTGTTACCCGGCCGGATGTTGACCGACTCGATAAAGAAATCTCATACATGAGTCAGGGAGTCGGATTCGCAACCTCATGCAGAACGAAATCGTCCTTCGTGCGATGGCCGCCGTTCTGGGACCGGATGATCCGGTCGTCCGGGATGTCGAGAAGGCTATGCGCACCGACGATGGCATGGACTGGCTGCTTGCCAAGGCCGGTTTCGACGGGTTGTCGCGCGACGTGCGCATGGAAATCCGCGATATGGCGCGCTGGATGGCCGAAGAGACCATCCGCGACAAAGACCTTCCCACGTTCAAGCGATCCTAATTCCTTCTAAATTCGCAAATTGCGAATTTGTGTAACTTAATCCGTAACTTCCGCGCGCGGGTTGCGTCGCGCAGCTTGTTAGATGGCGCGGGATTTGCGATGCCTTAGCCCGGCTGATCCTCCGGGGACCCCATCAATTGACCGACGCTGCCGGCGCAGACACCGAAACGCGGATCGCGTTCGGGCCCGAACACATGATCGACATGGGGCAACCCTTGGCGATGTTTTCGCGCCCCCATGCGTCGGCCTATGTCGCCCAGCACAACGAATTCGCCGACGTGCCGTTGATCGCTTATGTCTGCAACGATCTGCCAGGACCGCGCGTCGATGCCGCGCGCCGCGTGCGGTCGATCGAACGGGCCGGCATGCTGCGCTTGTTCCATCACAGACCGCTGCGCATCAAAGGCATGCGCGACCGCTACGCTTTCGTCTACGAGCGGCCGTTGATGGGCACGCCGCCGCGCGCACTCTGGGGTCACTACCCCGTGCAAACGCTGATCAAGAATTTCCTGCGCCCGGCGATCGCCGCCCTGCAAAGCCTTTCGGAAGCGCATGAAGGCCACGGCTCCATTCGGCCGGATAATTTGTACGGCCAGGACAGCCGCTATTCGTTGCTCACGCTCGGGCCCTGCACGCTGTGCCCGCCCGGCTACGACCAGCCCGCGATTTTCGAGCCGATCGAGCGCGCCCTTGCCAATCCGATCTCCAAGGGTCCGGTGGCGCCCGCCGACGATATGTTTGCACTCGGCGTCACCTTCTATTGCCTTGCCGCCGGCCGTCTGCCCGGTGAAGGCATGGACCCGGCCGACTTCACGCGCCGCCGGCTGGAATTCGGTTCGATCTCGACGATGGTCGATACCGGCGCCATGCCGATGGAGATCAAGGACGCGGTCGAAGGCTTGATGCAGGACGACGTCAAGCTGCGCTGGAACCTGCAGACCTTTTCCGATTGGTGCGCGGGCCGCAAGCCGGAGGTGAAGCAAGTCCGCGCGCTGGGCAAGCGCGCGATGTCGATCCGCGTCGGCCCGATGACCTGCTATGGCCCGAAGGAAGTCGCCTTCGCGCTGCATAAGTATCAGGCCGACGGCATCCCGATGGTGCGCAGCGGTGCCGTCGACAAATGGATGGTCGAGAACAATCCCAAGCGCGCTGCGGCGATGGCGGGCAAGGAATTGGCCGAGGCCGACAACCCCAAAGCCGCGATCGCGCAAGCGCGCCAAAGCGAGGACGACAATATCGCGCTGGCCAAGGCGATCGCGCGCTGCGATCCGGGTGGGCCGATCCGGTTCAAATCCCTTTCCTTCTATCCCGCCGGCGTGGGCGCCCTGCTGCGCGAGATCGCCAACGATCCGCCGCGCTGGGCGGAATTCGGCGAAGCGCTGAAGGGCAAGCTCATCTCCTATTGGATGAAGGGAGCGGCCGAATTCGGCTTGGTCGATATCGCGGCCAAAAAGCTGGAGGAGATCGAGCGCAGCTACGAGCGCACGGGCAACAATCTCGAAGCCGCTCTCTACAAGCTCAATCCCGATGCGCCGTGCCTGTCGCCCAAGCTCGACGGACAATGGACCGTGTCGCATGTCGATCTGGTGAAGCCGATCGAAGCGGCCTGCGCCGATCCCGACAAGCCCGGCATCGACCGCCACATGGTCGGCTTCCTCGGCGCCAAGGCCGACATTTCCGACGACATGCTCGCCCCTTGGTACAATCTCGGCAATGTCGATGCGAAGGGCGCGCCCAAGGTCCTCAAAGTCTCCAACAAGCTGCAAGCCGAAGCGCAGGCCGAAACATTGCCCAAGCTTGCGCAAGTGTGCTTGCGCAGCGCCGAGAAGCTGATCGAAGAGATCAACCACCCGAAGACGCGCGAGCGTTTGCTGGCCGAGGCCGAGCATCACGCGCGCAGCGGATCTATCACCGGCATGGTCGACGTGGTGATGGACGAGGAAACCATCGCCAAGGACAAGCGCGATTTCGCCGAAGCCAAGCGCGAATATGATTCGATCGGCGTGGCGCTCGCCAATCGCGAAGGCTTGCTGATCCTGGCGCGGTTGATGGGCCAGGAACGCGGCACGGCGATGGCCTATATCCTGCTGAGCCTGACGAGCTCGGTCGGGTTCCTCGGCATGTTGTTCATGACGATCGGCGTGGGACGATGACCGACAAAGCCCCCGCAAAGCGCGGCAGCAAGCTCGGGCCGCTTCTGGTCGGCGGCGGCATGGTGCTGATTTGCATCGCGATCGTGCTGATCCGGCCGATCCTGCTCGTCTATGTCGCCGGGATCTCGTTGCCGATCGCCATTCTCTACGCGTTCGAGACGGCGCGCCCGCGATTGCTGTCGGCATCCTGCGCCACGATCGGCGCCGCCTTGGCCGCACCTGTGCTGCTCGCGGGATTCCTTTATCACGAACGCGCGGTGCATTTGGAAATGCGCTCGTGGATCGTTCCTTTCGCGGGCATGATCTTCGCCGCGATCATGGCCATCGCCCTGCCCTGGATTTTCGGGCGCGCGAAAACCAAGGAACAGAACAAAGCGCTCGACCGCATGGAAATCC
>JAIUNH010000478.1 GCA_020161965.1 Pseudomonadota bacterium | reverse complement strand
CTGGACCTGATCTATGAGGGCGTCTTTGCGCCCATGCATGTCCGCCTCTGCGAACTCTGGTCGCTCGCCACCGGCGAGCCGGCCGATGCCGAGCGGACCCGGATCACCGTTTTCACGCTGATCGGGCAGGTCGTCTATTTCCGCATCGGCCGCGAGGCCGTGAAGCGCCGCATGGGCTGGAGCGAGATCGGCGCCGACGAGGCTGCCCGCATCGTCGCCGTCGCCCGCTCCAACCTCGACGCCATCCTCTCCGCCAGAAGGGACACCCCCGGAAGGGACAATCAATGAGCATGCTCTGCGCGATCCCGCTTGCCGCCAGCCTGTTCTCCGCCTGCGCCGGACCCGGCCCGCTGGCGGTCGGCTACGTCGAGGGCGACTACTTGCTTCTCGCACCGATCGAGACCGCCGAGATCCGCAGCGTCGTCTCGAGTTCACCTGCATCGCGCCATCTGATCCCGGTCGATAATTATATCGGCGAACACTTGGTGCGTTACGGTTGGGGCGCATCCTTCGGCAAGAACGCCTATCCCGGCTTGTTCCGCAAAGGCGCCAAGATTTGGGGCCGCGAGCGCGTGCATCCGTCGCTGAAATTCGATGGGCCGGAGGGCGCGCCGTTGACCGCGCGCTTGATCCATCACGTCGATCGCAATCTCTCCGAAACGATCCGCCGTTTGGATCGCTACACCACCGCGCGCGCGATCGATCTGCGCGCCAAGGGCGATCCGGACCCGACGTCGCGCTATGTGCGGCGTTTCTTCTCGCGGTTCTGGAAATGCTTCGTCGCGCGCAAGGGCTATCGCGAGGGCGGTTACGGCCTCGTTATCGCCGCATTGGCGGGTTTGTATCCGCTCGTGTCGCATCTGAAAGCCAAGTACGAGAAGGAATAGGAACGTGGCCCGCATCGTCCTGGCCGACGACGGGATCGCGTTCGACGGCCGCAGCACGGGCGCGTTGGGCGGCGGCGAAACGGCGTTTCTGCGCCTCGCCGAGAACTTGGCCGCACGTGGCCACGATGTGGGGGCGTTCAGCAACACGACCGAGACCGCCGCGATCAACGGCGTGAAATGGGCGCCGGTATCGGGTCCGATGCCGGACGATGCCGATCTCTACATCGCCAATCGCGGCGACCGCGTATTGGATCGCGTGCCCGGCGCCAAGCGCATCGCCTTCTGGCTGCACAACGATGCGCGCTATCTGAAGAAATTCCGTTATCTGCGCCGCTTGTGGCTGCGCAAACCGACGCTGGCTTTCGTCAGCGAATCCCATCGCCGCTTGGCGCCGTCCTGGCTGCCGGGCGGGGAACGCGTGGTTATCCCGTTGGGTCTGGAGGACGTGTATCGCCACGAAGCAGAGCGCGCGCCGCCGCCGCCAAATGCGCTTTACGCCGCCAATCCGCTACGGGGCCTTGCCGAACTGGCGACGCTGTGGCCGAAGATCGGCGTCGCGGACGCCAAGTTGATTGCGCATTCGGGTGCCGATCTCTACGCCGCCAAACCGCGCACGCGGGCGGCGATGGAACAAGCGCTCGCCAGTGTCGCGGGCGTTTCGGGGATCGAATTGCGCCCTCTCGTCAAGCGCGACGCTTTGATCGATGTGCTGCGCAGGGCCCGCGTGTTTCTCTATCCCGGCGACCCGACCGAAACGTTTTGCCTGTCGGTCGCGGAGGCGCAAGCCTTGGGCGTGCCCTGCGTCGTCTATGCGCGCGGCGCTTTGCCCGAACGTGTGATCGACGGCGAAACCGGCTTCGTCGTGAAATCCGAAACCGAATTCGTTGATGCCGCGCGGCGCTTGTTGACCGACGACGCGCTATGGCTCGCCCAGCATCGCGCGTGCTTGGCGACCCAAAACAAGCGCGGCTGGGCCGATATGGCCGAAGATTTCGAAAGGCTGCTGCCATGACGCGGCTCGTGTCGCTCATGGCGGGCGCGAAAGTCGGCGGCGCCGAAGCGTTTTTCGAGCGCCTTGTCGTGGCGTTGCAGGCGAATGGCGTCGAGCAACGTGTCGCGATCCGCGCCGACAAGGATCGCGAAGCGCGGCTCCGCACCAAAGGCGTCGATCCGGTCACGCTGTCTTTCGGCGGCGTGTTCGATCTCGCCACACCCTGGCGCCTTAAATCGCTGTTCGACGATTTCGACGCGCAAGTCGCACTCGCCTTCATGAGCCGTGCGGCGGCCAAGCTGCCGCCCAAGGCGTTGACCCGCTCGCGCCCGGCTTATGTCGGGCGGCTCGGCGGGTACTACGATCTCAAATACTATCGGCGCTGCGATCATCTGATCGGCAACACGCGCGATATCTGTGATTGGATCGTCAAGCAAGGCTGGCCCGAAGCGCGCGTCGATTATTTGCCGAATTTCGTCGATGCAACGCCGGTGGCACCCGCATCGCGCGAGGGTGCGGACAAAGTGATTCTGGCGCTGGGCCGCCTGCACACGAACAAGGCGTTCGACGTGGCGATTGCGGCGATGGAGAACGTGCCGGGCGCGCAATTGTGGATCGCCGGGGCGGGGCCGCTCGACGGCGAGCTCAAAACCCAAGCCGCCAAGTTCGGCGATCGGGTGCGATTCCTCGGCTGGCGCGCGGATTCCGCCGCGTTGATCGCGGCGTGCGACGTGTTGGTTTGCCCGTCGCGCCACGAGCCGCTCGGCAATGTCGTGATCGAGGCTTGGGCGCGCGGAAAACCGGTTGTCGCCGCCGCGAGCCAAGGCCCGCGCGCGCTGATCCGCGACGGCAAGGATGGCTTGCTGGTGCCCATCGACGACGCCATATCACTCTCGCAAGCGCTCAATCGCGTGCTCGCCGAACCGGCATTCGCCGCCGATATCGCGGCTTCGGGCAAGGCGCGTCACGCGGCCGAATTCGGCGAAGCGCAAGTGATCGGCGCCTATAAGGATTTCATCGCCCGCGCGGCGAAGGAGTACGCCTAAATGTGCGGCATCGCCGGGATGATGACCAAGGACGGCACGCGGCCGCCGCAAACGGCGATCGACGCGATGCTCGCCGCCATGGCGCATCGCGGGCCCGATGGTACTGGCACGCATATCGCGGGCGATACGGCGCTGGCGCATGGCCGCTTGTCGATCATCGATCTCGCGACCGGCGATCAGCCCTTGTTCGCGCCCGACGGCACGGCGCTGATCGGCAATGGCGAGATCTATAATTATATCGAGTTGCGCGCAAAGCAGCCCGATTTCCCCTATCGCACGAAATCCGATTGCGAGAGCCCGCTGGCGCTTTACCTGCGCGATGGCGCCGATTTCGCGAACGCATTGCGCGGCATGTACGCGCTGGCGATTCACGATCCCGGCGCCAAGCGTCTGGTGCTGGCGCGCGACCTGTTCGGCATCAAGCCGCTTTACTATGCCGAGGATGCACGCGGCTTCGCCTTCGCATCGGAGCCGCAATGCTTGCGCGC
>JAIUNH010000477.1 GCA_020161965.1 Pseudomonadota bacterium | reverse complement strand
GACAAGCCCGATCTGCGCAACCCCATCGTCATCGCCGATGTGGGTGAAGTGTTCGCAGGGTCGGACTTTAAAGTGTTCGCCGGCATCGTGGCAGGCGGCGGTGTGGTGCGCGCTATTCCGGCGCCGAAGACCGCCGATCGCCCGCGTTCGTTCTTCGACAAGATGAACGCCTGGGCGCAAAGCGAAGGTGCGCCGGGCCTTGGCTATATCGTGTTCGAAGGCGACACGGCCAAGGGCCCGATCGCCAAGTTCCTCAACGACGAACGCCTTGCGAAGTTGAAGGCGCTGGCGGGCGTGGGGGCGGGCGATGCGGTGTTCTTCGTCGCCGACAAGAAGAAGCTCGCCGCCGCGAAGCTCGCGGGTGCCGCGCGCAAGAAGCTGGGCGAGGAACTCGAGCTCATCAAGGAAGGCGAATTCCGCTTCTGCTGGATCGTCGACTTCCCGATGTACGAACTCAACGAAGACACCGGCAAGATCGAGTTCAGCCACAACCCGTTCTCGATGCCGCAAGGCGGGCTGGAAGCGCTGACGACCAAGGATCCGCTGGAGATCAAGGCGTATCAGTACGACATCGTTTGCAACGGCGTCGAACTCTCGTCGGGTGCGATCCGCAATCACTTGCCCGAGATCATGTACAAGGCGTTCGAAATCGCCGGCTACACGCAAGCCGACGTCGAAAGCCGGTTCGGCGGCATGCTCAACGCGTTCAAGTTCGGAGCACCCCCGCATGGCGGTTCCGCCCCCGGCATCGATCGCATCGTCATGCTGCTGGCGGACGAGCCGAATATCCGCGAAGTCGTCGCTTTCCCGATGACCCAAGGTGCCGTGGACCTGCTGATGCAGGCGCCGAACTCGGTCGATCCGGCGCGGATGAAGGAATTGCACATCAAGCCGGATCTGCCGCCGGTCAAGAAGAAGGACTGACCAAGGCCATGGCGAAAGCGGCGCGGCTTCTGGCGCTTGTCCAGATCTTGCGCCGCTATCGCCGGCCGGTCGTCGCGGCGGCGCTTGCCGGCGAGCTTGGCGTTTCCGAACGCACGATCTATCGCGATATCGACGCGCTGCGCGCGCAAGGGGCCGCAATCGACGGCGAAGCCGGGCTTGGCTATGTGCTCAAGCCCGGTTTTCTTTTGCCGCCGCTGATGTTCTCCGATCAGGAAATCGAAGCGCTGGTGTTCGGCGTGCGGCTGGCGCGCGAACATGGCGATGCGGCGCTGGCGGCGGCAGCGCGCGAGGCGCTCGCCAAGATCGCGCATGTGCTGCCCGCCGATTTGCGCGACATGGCCGACGATATCGGCCTGTTGGCGGGGCCGGCCCCGGCCGGGCCCGAGCCGGCGATCGATCCCGCATTGCTGCGCGACGCAATCCGGCGCGAGCGCAAAGTCGCGATCGTCTACACCGACGCCAAAGGATCGACGACGAAGCGCACGATCTGGCCGCTGGCGATCGGCTATTTCCGCGACGTGCGCGTCGCCATCGCGTGGTGCGAGGCGAAAGCCGATTTCCGCCATTTCCGGCTCGACCGGATCGGTGAGATCGCGGTCGATCGCGCGCGTTATCCCAAATCGCGCCGCGCGCTGCTGCGCGCCTGGCGGGCGAGCCAGAATATTCCCGACGAACGCTCCTGACGGAATCTGTCAGGAGGGGTGCGCCACGATGCCGGTCTTCGCAACGGAGGACCGTCATGGCCTTGAACATCCAGGAAACCCGAACCGATCTTTTCCCCGACGCGCCGCGTCGCATCACGACCGTTGGGGCATGGATCGCGGTCGCCTGTGCGGCACATGTGGCACATGGGCGTGCGGGCGGCTTCATGCAGGTTTGTCACGGCAAGTGCGGCCCCTTGGCGCGGATCGCAGCGGGCGATCGCGTTGCCTATTATTCGCCCACTCACGAGCGGCACGGCGGCAGGCCCTGTCGGGCATTCACCGCAATCGGCACCGTCCGGCCAGGCGCGCCGTATCAATTCGACCAGGGCGGCGGTTTCGTGCCTTTCCGGCGCGATATTGCCTGGGATGAGGGGCAACCCGCGGCGATCGCGCCATTGCTCGACGAATTGGACCTGACGCGCGGGCAGCGCAATTGGGGCGCCAAGTTCCGCTTCGGCCTCGTCCGGACCACGCCGGAAGATTTGATGCGCATCGCCGCCGCGATGGGGGTACGGGTACCTGGATAACCGGTCCGGAAAACGCCATATTCTTCGGGGAGTGTCGGGAGATACGGTATTCCCCCGTTTTCCGGAGTCCCCATGCGCCTTCTATTCGCGTTCGTTGTGGCATTGATCGGGCTGCTGCCGGGCTTGGCCACGGCGCAAAACCTCGCCCCCCATCGCGCGGCGTATTCGTTGTCGCTCGGCGACAACAAAGGGCAGGTGGGGGAACTCGACGGCGCTTTGGTCATCGATTGGGCGGAGATGTGCGAGGGCTACACCCTCAACCAGCGCATGCGCTTCACGATGACGACGGCCGAGGAAGGCACGACCGAAAGCGACATCCTGTTCTCGTCCTTCGAATCGAAGGACGGCACGTCCTATCGTTTCACCTTGCGCACCTCGCGCGACGGTCAGGTCGTCGAGGAATTGAAGGGCCGCGCGACGCTCGATCCTGACAAGGGCGGCAAGGCGGTGTTCACCGATCCCGAGACCGAAATGGAATTGCCGCCGGGCACGATGTTCCCGACCGCGCATGCGCTGCTGCTGCTCAATCTGGCCGAAGGCGGGGAGCGCGTGATCCTGCGCGCTGTGTTCGACGGCGCCACGCTGGATGGGGCGCTCGACGTAACCGCGATCTTCACCGACAAGCAGCCCGGCCAGATGCTGCTGGGCGCGCAAACGCCCGAGATTGGCAAGCGCCCGGCGTTTCGCGTGCGCATGGCCTATTTCAATCCCGACGACAAGACCGGCACGCCGCAATACGAAACGTCGATGCGCATGCTCGATAACGGTGTCGCGGGCGACTACACGTTCGAGTATCCCGAGTTTACGATGAAGGCGAAGCTCGAACGCCTGGAAGCCTTGCCCAAACCGCGCTGCTGAAGCGGTGTCAGGCGGCGGGCCAGAGCCACGCCGCCCCGCGCACGCCGCTGGAATCGCCGTGTTTGTTGCGGACGAGCTTGGTGAGAAGCTCGTCCGTAAACGTATGCGCCTTCATCACCGGCAACACGTCGCGATAAAGCCGCGCGGCGTTTGATAAGCCGCCGCCCAGCACGATCGTTTCCGGATCGAAGATATTGGCGATGGTCGCGAGTGCGCGGCCCAGCCGGTCGATATAGCGGCGCATCGTCGCGTCGGCTTTTTTGTCGCCGGCGAGATCGGCGGCGACGATTTCCTCGGCCGTCATTTTCTTGCCGGTATACCGAAGATGGTCGGCGGCGAGCGCACCGCCCGACAAATAGGTTTCGATGCAACCGGTATGGCCGCAATAGCAT
>JAIUNH010000476.1 GCA_020161965.1 Pseudomonadota bacterium | reverse complement strand
GATCGCCGTGCGTTTCCCGCGCGGCGAGGGGATCGGCGTCGCCATGCCCGAACCGGGCGAGATGCTCGCCATCGGCAAGGGCCGGATTTTGCGCGAAGGTAGCGCGGTCGCGATCCTCAATCTGGGCGGGCGCTTGGCCGAATGCCAAAAGGCGTGCGACGCGCTCGCCCAACAGGGCTTGTCGGCCACGCTCGCCGATATGCGCTTCCTCAAGCCGCTCGATCTCGATCTGATGCTGCGTCTCGCACGCTCGCACGAGGTCGTGTTGACGGTGGAGGAAGGCGGCCTTGGCGGTTTCGCCGCCGCCGTGCTGCAAGCCTTGGCGAATGCGGGCGCCCTCGATGCAGGCCTTAAGATCCGTGCGCTGACGCTGCCCGATCGCTTGATCGACCACGACACGCCCGAGCGCCAATACGCCGAAGCGGGGCTCGACGCGCGATCGATCGCCAACGCGGCGTTGACGGCGCTGGGCCGCGCCGAAAAGCGCGCTTGAAGAAGCGCCTCGACCAATTGCTGGTGGAGCGGGGCTTGGCCGAAAGCCGGGCCAAGGCGCAGGCTGCGATCATGGCGGGCTTGGTTTTTTCCAACGAGAAGCGCCTCGACAAGCCCGGCACGCCGGTCGCCGAAGATCTTGCATTGGAAGTACGCGGCCAGCCGCATCCTTGGGTCAGCCGCGGCGGCTTGAAGCTCGCGCATGCGATCGAGGCGTTCGGCATCGATGTCGCGGGCAAGATCGCGATCGATGTGGGGGCGTCGACCGGCGGCTTCACCGATGTGCTGCTGACCAAAGGGGCTGCGAAGGTCTATGCCGTCGATGTCGGGCACGGGCAGTTGGCGTGGAAGCTGCGCAACGATCCGCGCGTGATCGTGCTGGAGAAAACCAACGCCCGGCATTTGACGACGGCGCAAATTCCCGAAGCGCCCGACATGGTCGTGTGCGATTCGAGCTTCATCGGCCTCGAAACCGTTTTGCCCGCCGCGTTGGCGCTGGCGAAGCCCGGCGCCGTCGCCGTCGCGCTCATCAAGCCGCAATTCGAAGTCGGCAAGGATCGCGTGGGGAAGGGCGGCGTGGTGCGCGAGCCCGAGCTTCATACGGAAGTGCGCGCGCGCATCGCCGCTTGGTTTCCGCAAATCGGCTGGAATGTGTTCGGCGAGGATGAGAGCCCGATTCAAGGCCCCGAAGGTAATCGCGAATTCCTGATCGCGGCGCGCAAGAACGCTTAGTACAGCACCGCCGCCATCGCGCCCATCAGGCAGGTGGCGAGCGTGCCCGCGATCAGCGATTTGAGGCCCAGTTCGACGATCTCCGGCCGGCGCGCCGGGCACATCGTCGCCATGCCGCCGATCATGATGCCCAGCGACCCGAAATTCGCGAAGCCGCATAGCGCATAGAGCATGATGAGGCGCGTGCGCTCGGAAAGTCCCGCACCGCCTTCGCCCGCCAACGAAAGATAAGCGACGAACTCGTTGAGCGCGGTTTTTTGGCCGAGCAGCGCGCCCGCTTGTGGCGCCTCCGCCCAGGGAATGCCCATCAGCCAGCAAATCGGCGCGAAGACCCAGCCGAGCATGCGCTCGATCTTCAACGGTGCGCCGAACATATCGGGCAGCAGACCCAACGCCGCATTGACCAGCGCCACGAGCGCGACCAGCACGATCAGCATCGCGCAGATGTTGAGCAGCAATTCGAGGCCGGCCGCCGTGCCTTTGACGATCGCGTCCATCGCGCCGTTGGCGACGGGCTCGAGCGGCCCAAGCTCGCCTTCGGTGGCACCCGGTGTCGTTTCCGGCACCATGATGCGCGCGATCAGGATCGTCACGGGGGCGGACAGCAGCGAGGCGATCAGGATATGCGCGAAAGCGTCGGGCACGATGCGCCCGATCAGCGTGGCGTAGAGCACCATCACCGTGCCCGCGATCGACGCCATGCCGCCAACCATCACGATGAACAACTCAGCGCGCGTGAGCTTGGCGAGATACGGCCGGATGAACAGCGGCGCTTCGACCATGCCGACGAAGACGTTTGCGGCGGTCGACAGGCCCACGGCACCGCCCACGCCCATCGTGCGGCGCAACGCCCAGGCGATGCCGCGCACGATCGCGGGCATCACGCCCCAGTGGAACAGGACGGTCGTGAGTGCGGAGACGACCAGCACGATCGGCAAAGCCTGGATCGCCAACACGAACGATGCACCTGGGAATTTCTCGTCGAAGGGCAGTGCGCCGCCGCCGAGATAGCCGAAGACCAACGTCGTGCCCGCGCGCGTCGCATCCGCGATCGCTTGCACGGGCGCGTTCAGCAGCCCGATGGTCGATGCGACGTAAGGCACTTTCAGGAACAACGCCGCGCAGACGAAAGAGACGACCAAGCCCAGCAACGCCGCGCGCAAGCTTACATAGCGGCGGTTCTCGGCCAGCGCCCAGGCGATGCCCAGAATCGCGAACATGCCGATAAACGCTTGCAGCCGATCCATCGCGTTATTCCTTGGGAGCGGTTTCCGCCGGCGGCCAATGGCGCCGAATGGCTTCGAACACGAGGCGCGGCTTGGTGTCGAGCCCGGCACCGAGAATGGTGAAGCCGGGTTTCGTGCCCGGGCGGCGCACGATCAAATCGCCCATCCAGCGATTGCCGAGTTTGAGCTTCGAATAGGTTTCGGGATCGACGTAAACGTCAAGCCGTCCGCCGCCAAGCGCGCGGATGCCCGTGCCGAGCGCCAATTCCTCGACCTTGGCCCAGGCGATCGGCGCGTCGGCGACGCCGGGCAATTCCAGCCCGTCGCGACCGACGATCACTTTGGGTTCGGTGTCGCGGAATTGCTGGCCGATCAGCACGCCCCAAAACGCCGCGATGGCCAGGAACAGCAGCGATGCGCCGAAAGATTCGCCTTGCTGCCAAGCTTGCCAGACGACGGCCACGGCGAGGCCGAAAACGCCGGACGCGAAGATCAAATTCAGACTCGCCATGCCGCGCGAACGGCGGACGATCAATGTTTTCAGATCGAGCGCCACGGCCTTAGCCGCATTGCGCGCGATGGCGCAGGAAATGATCGGCGAGGACGCAAGCCATCATCGCTTCGCCCACCGGCACGGCGCGAATGCCCACGCACGGATCATGACGGCCTTTGGTGACGATCTCGGTCTCGTTGCCGTCGATATCGATCGTGCGGCGCGGCGACAGGATCGACGAGGTGGGCTTCACGGCGAAGCGCACGACGACCGGCTGGCCGGTGGAAATGCCGCCCAAAATGCCGCCCGCGTGATTGGACAGGAATTTGGGCCCCGCATTGCCCGCGCGCATTTCGTCGGCATTCGCTTCGCCGGACAATTCGGCGGCGGCGAAACCGTCGCCGATCTCCACACCCTTGACCGCGTTGATGCTCATCAGCGCGGCGGCCAGCTCCCCGTCGAGCTTGCCGTAGATCGGCTCGCCCCAGCC
>JAIUNH010000475.1 GCA_020161965.1 Pseudomonadota bacterium | reverse complement strand
GGCGGTGAAGGGCATGGCGTGGGAAAGCCCGCGCGGGCCCGTGAAGATCGACGCCGAAACGCGCCATATCACGCAGACGATCTATCTGCGCGAAGTCGCCAAGGACGCGTCGGGCAAGTGGATCAACAAGGAGATCCAGAGCTTCCCCGAACAAGGCGATCCGGGTTTGGCGAAGTAAGCACGACATGCGGCCGGGGCGGCTTGGGCCGTCCCGGTTTCGCGCGAGGAATTCCGCGTCAGTATGGTCACGTTCTTCAGCATCGCGGTGGACGCCGTCGCCTACGGGATGGCGCTGTTCATCATCTGCATCGGCTTGTCGCTGATGATGGGCTTGATGCGCGTGGTCAATCTCGCCCATGGCGCCTTCGCGATGATCGGCGGCTATCTCGCCTCCTACGCGACGATGCAATTGGGCTTCGGCTATTTCGCCGGGATCGCGCTGGCGGTTCTAGGCACAACGCTGATCGCCTTGCCGCTGGAGCCGCTGCTTTACCGGCGCATCTACGGCAAGCCCGAATTGATGCAGGTGCTGATGACGGTAGGCATCGCTTTCGCGGCCATCGGCATCGTCAATTATCTGATGGGCCCGACGCTGAAGACGATCCCGCTGCCGCCGATCCTGGCGACCCCGGTCGATCTCGGCTTTCGCAGCATCGCCGGACATCGGTTGTTCGTCATCGCCAGTGGCGTCGTCGTCGTCGCGGCGTTGTGGATCGCAATCGAATACACGACGTTGGGCGTCAAATTGCGCGCCGCGATCGAGAAGCCCGACATGGCGCGCGCCTTGGGCGTGCGCACGAGCGCCTATTTCCTCGGCTGCTACGTCGTCGCGACGGCGCTGGCGGCGTTCGGCGGGGCGGTGGGCGCGGAGTTTCTGCCGATCGAGCCGTTCCACGCGCTGCGTTATATCGTGACCTTTCTGGTCGTCGTATCGGTGGGCGGGGCGGGCTCGATTCTCGGCTCGCTGTTCGCGTGCCTGCTGCTGGGTGCCATCGACGTGACGGGCCGCTATCTCATGCCCGATTTCGGCAATTTCTTCTTCTATCTTTGCGTCATCGTCGTGATCTTCGCCTATCCCAACGGCTTGATGGGGCGGGCGCGATGACGATGCGTCATACGCCCTTGTCGGACGCGGCGCGCGGGGCTTGGCCCGCCTATAAGCGCGACGCCGTCGGCATTCTGGTCGTCCTCGCGGGCGGCATCGCCGGGTATTTCCTGTTCCCCGACAGTCTCGCCTTGCTGACGCGCATCGTATCGATCGCGCTGCTGGTGCTGTCGCTCGATCTCGTCGTCGGCTTCTGCGGTGTGGCGACATTGGGCCATGCGGCACTTTACGGGATCGGCGCCTATGCCGCCGGAATCGTCTGCCTGCGCGCCGGGATCACCGATCCGTTTCTGCTGGTGCTGATCGGCGCCGCAGCCGGCGCGGTCGCTGGCATCGTGATGGGGGCGGTGCTGTTGCGCACCCATGGTCTGCCGCAGCTCGTGCTGTCGATCGCTTTCGTCCAACTCGTGCAGGAAGGGGCGAACAAAGCGTCGGCCTATACCGGCGGCAGCGACGGTCTGGCAGGGATGATGCCCGCCCCGATCTTCGGCGTGTTCGCGTTCGATCTGTGGGGGCGGAGCGCCTATCTGTTCGCGATCTTCTTGCTCGTCGTCGTTTTGATGATCCTGGCGATCGTCGCACGCTCGCCCTTCGCGATGCTGTGCCGGGGCGCGAAGGAAGATCCGGTGCGCGTCGAAGCGCTGGGCGTCGCGATCCGCCCCGAACTGCTGCGCATGTATGCGATTTCCGGCGCCATCGCCGGTGTTGGCGGGGCGCTCGGAATGCTGGCGACGCAAGTCGTCGGGCTCGACGGCGTGTCGTTCGAATTGTCGGCCAATTCGCTGGTGATGCTGGCGCTGGGCGGCGTGGGCTCGCTCTATGGCGCGCTCGGCGGCACGGTCGTGTTCATGATGGTCGAGCACATGGTCGCCGCGATCAATCCGTTCCATTGGATGACGGTGATCGGCGGCTTGATGATCGGCGTGGTGCTCGTCGCTCCGCGCGGATTGGCGGGCGCCGTGGATGATATCAAACGCAGATCGGAGACGCGACGATGAGCGCTGTCTTCGATGTCGCGGGCGTCACCAAAAGCTTCGGCGGCTTGACCGTCAATCGCGACGTCTCGATGCGCCTCGCCGAAGGCGATCGTGTCGCGTTGATTGGGCCCAACGGGGCGGGCAAGACGACCTTCGTCAATCTCGTCACCGGGCATTTGGCGCCTGACGCGGGCCGTATCGTCCTGGCGGGCGAGGATATCACGCGCCTCGACACCGTCGCCCGCGTGACGCGCGGCTTGGTGCGCACGTTCCAAGTCACGCGGCTCTTCGCCGACATGACGCCCGCCGATCATGTCGTGATGACGCTGCTGCGCCGTATGGGCAAGGCGACGCGCATCCTGGCGCGCTTCGGCGGCGATTCCGCCGCCAACGACGAAGCCTACGAGATTCTTGAAGCGCTGGGCCTTCGTGACACGATGCGCCGCAAAGTGGGCGAGATCGCTTATGGCCAGCAGCGTTTGGTCGAGCTTGCCATCGCGCTGGCGCATCGCCCGAAAGTGCTGTTGCTCGACGAGCCTGCGGCGGGTGTCGCGTCGTCCGACGTGCCGCGCATCGAACAAGCTCTCGAAAACCTGCCGCCGACGCTGGCGGTGTTGATGATCGATCACGACATGGATCTCGTGATGCGCTTCGCCCGCCGCGTCGCTGTGCTGGTGGCGGGCGAGTTGGTGTTCGACGGCGCGCCCGCCGACGTGGCGCGGGATGCGCAAGTGCGCGCGGCCTATCTGGGGAGCTATGGCCATGTCCGCCGCGACGCTTGAGATCGTTGGCCTTGGTGCGGGCTACGCGCGCTCGCAAGTGCTGGAGGATGTGTCCTTCACGGTACCGGCGGGCGGGCGGCTTTGCGTGTTTGGCCGCAACGGCGTGGGCAAATCGACGCTGATGGCCGCGATCATGGGGTTGTGCCGGCGCTTCTCCGGCGATATCCGGATCGACGGGCAAAGCGTGTCGGCGCAAGGCCCGTCATCGCGCGCCTTGGGCGGGATCGGTTTGGTGCCGCAGACGCGCGAGATTTTCCGCACGTTGACGGTCGAAGAAAACCTGATCGCCGGCCTCAAAAGCCGGCCGCGTGCCGCGATCGACGAGGCCTATGAATTGTTTCCGCGTCTGGCGCAGCGCCGGCGCAATCTCGGCAGTCAATTGTCGGGCGGCGAGCAGCAGATGCTATCGATGGCGCGCACAATTTTGGGCAAGCCGCGCGTGCTGTTGCTCGACGAGCCGCTGGAAGGCTTGGCGCCGGTGATTTGCGATGCGGTGATGGCGGCGATCGAGCGCTTGGCCGCCACCGGCGAGATGACGATTTTATTGGTCGAACAGCGCCTTGAGCTCGCCTTCGATTTCGGCGA
>JAIUNH010000474.1 GCA_020161965.1 Pseudomonadota bacterium | reverse complement strand
ATCGATGTTTTCGACGGCTTGCTGGCGAAGGCGGGATCCGATCGCACGCGGATTTGTGCGGCCGGTTGGTCGGCGGGCGGGCATCTGGCGGTCGCGGCACTCGACCATCCCAAATTGACATCCGCCTTGGCGATCAGCGGCATTTTCGAATTGGAGCCGCTGCGCCACAACTACATCAACGACAAGCTCGGCTTGAGCGAAGCGGAAGCCGTCGCGTTGTCGCCGATGAACGATCCGGGGGCGTCGCGCAAACCCATCGCCCTGGCGGTCGGCGGCAATGAGTTGCCGGAGCTGATCCGTCAATCGCGCGACTATGCCGATGCGCGCGCGAAAACCGGCGCACCCGTCACGCTCGACGTGATCGCGGGCCGCGACCACTTCACCATCGTCGATGAAGTGGCCGCCCCCGATGGAATCATCACGAATCGCTTAGCCGGGCTGCTGTCCGTTTAGAACGTAGCCGTAGCGCAGATGCGACGGGTCGGCGCCGCCGCGTAAATACGCGGCCTTCACCGCCGCCACGCCGTCGCTGTCGAGCCCGGCTTTGGTGATGTCGTAATTGTACATCTTGGCCGAGGTCTCGCCGAAGATCTGGCGCTTGATGGCACCGTCGGCCGGGCCCAATTCCGCGAAGCCGTAGCGCTTGCGCATGTCTTCGGGAATTTCCAGGCGGCGCAGGGCTTCGATCTGCCATTGCGGCGCGCCGGTCCAGATCGCATCCGTGCCCCACACGACGTGATCGGCGCCCAGGCCCTTCACCAGAATGCCCATCATGGCGGCGCACAGGCGCGGCTCGATCACCGTGCTTTGCGCGAAAATCTGACCCAGATCGCCATAGGCATTCGAAACGCCGAATTTCTCGGGGATCTCGGCAAGGTCGTTGACCCATTCGACGCGCCCCGTGCGCTCGAACTGCGCCATGCCTGCCGCCGCGTTGCCGCCCGACCCCCAGCGATAGGCCGAGTGATAGATCACGAAGCGGATCTGCGGCCAATCCTTCGCCGCTTTGCCGACGTCGTCGACTTTCGCGTATGGAACGAGATGCGGGAATTGCTGCTCGGTCGAGGGCGGGTACAGGCCCTTATGCACGCAGACGATGTTCTGCCCCGCCTTCAGGATTTTCTCGTAGAAGGGGTAGAGCAGCTTTTCGTCGTCGAGCCGCCAGGGATGGCGCGCCAGCTGTTTGTTGGTGTTGTCGCCGACCGTATAGCCCTTCCAGCTATCGGGCTTGTAAAGCGCGATCGCCTCGTCGACTTGATCCATCCAGCCCGGCACGCCGGGCATGAAGATCGCGTGGCTCAAGCAGCGGCGCGAACCCGACGCGGTATTGACGCGCTCGCGCGCGTCGAACTTCATCTTGTTGGTCAGGAACCAGTCGCGCGGATCTTCGGAGCCGGAGCCCGAGACGAGCGCCACCTTCGTGTCGCTGTCGAGATAGATTTCCTTGAACCAGTTGGGATACTTCAAATCCTCGATCGTTTGTTCCTTGCCGGCGAGGCCGGGATTCCAGCCCGATTTGCCGACCGCCGCGCGCGCCCGCACGAAACCTTCCAGGCGCGTGTCGTCGCGCAGGAAATGCGTATGCACGTCCATCACGAACTGGCCCGACAGCGCTTGCGCGCGTTGCGCTGCCTTGTCGATCGACGCGGCTTCGGCGCGCGATACGTCGTAAAGCGGGCCGTAGATATCGTTCATCGCCACGAAGGCGGCGGCCATGCCCGCGGCGGTTTTGAAAAAGCCGCGGCGGTCGAGCTTGTGTTTGGCGCCGAGCTCGTCGGCCAAATCGCCCATCCGCGCTTCGACCTTCGCTTGGCGTTCGGTCTGCGGGATCGGGAAAAACTCGTCGCTGGCGACGACTTGCGTGGGGATCGGCGTGGCTTGCGTGGCCGTGTCGGCGGGCTTCAGCGCCGCCAATTCCGCGTCGGTCAACAGGCTCATGATTTCCTCCCCGGCCGCCTTCGAGCGTGCGGCCGCCGGGGAGAAGGGTGCGCCGGCCCGTGGGCGCGGTCAAATCCTGGGTTGTAACTAGCCGAGCGTAAACGCCTCGTGGACCGCGGATTTGACGCCGCCGCCCATCTGCGGGCCGCCGCCGGCCATATGGATCGCATCGCCCAACACGGCGGTGCCGACACCGTGGCGCGGGGTCAGCATCGGCGCGTATTGCTCCCATTTATCGGTCTGGAAATCATAGGCCTCGTTCTGGCCGAACACCTTGTTGGTGCCTTCGCCGCCCATGCAGAACATCTTGCCGCGATAGACGACCGTGCCGTGGCCCGACCGCGCGGTGGGGATCGGGTTGCGGAAGCGCCAGCGATCCTCCTTGGGATCGTAGGTGTGGTGCAGATTCGAATTCGTGTGGAACGTATCCACGCGCCCGCCGACCAGATGGATCAGTCCGTTGTTGAACACGATGCCGACATGGTCGCGGCTCGTGGGGAAGCGCGCGGCTTGGCGGTAGCGATCTTCTTTGATGTCGTAGACCAGATGCCAGTCGACCGAGCGGCGATCGTCTTGATTGTTGCCGATCGCACCGCCGACCAGATGGATGCTGTCGCCAACCGTGACCGCGCCGATGGCGCCTGACGCGGTGGGCAGCGGGCGCAATTTGACCCAGCTATTCGCACCCGGCGTCCACACGAATACGTCTTCGTGCGGAAAGCGATTCTGCTCGATGAAGCCGCCGAAGGCGTAGAGCTTGCCGTCATGCGTGGTCACGCCAACATGGTTGGCGCCGCGCGGCAGCTTGGCGGCTTCGGTCCAGGCGTTGGTCGCCGGATCGAAAACATGGTGATAGGGCATGTCGAAACGCTGCTCGGCATAGCCGCCGACCAGATGCAGCTTGCCGTTCAGCGCCGTCGCCCAGGCCATTTCGGTGCGCGGCAGCGGCAGTGGCGGCTTCACATCCCACTTGCCTTGCTGCGCGGCTTTCGGCGCCGGGCTGTCATAGACCGCGTGTTCGAGGGCGAGCGGCGGCAGATCGATGCGGCCCGGCTGGTTCATCCGCTCGAACATCTGGCCGTGATGGGGATGTTGCGCGAGCGCCGGCGCAGCGAGCGCCGAACCGGCCACGGCCAACGCCGCGCGGCGGGAAATCATCTTCATCGGGGGGAATCCTCTCGTTTTTCTTTAGGCCGTTTCGCGGCTCAGTTTGTTGACCATCGCGAATCCGAAGGTTTCGAAACCTTGGACTGCCATCAGGAAGGCACCTTGGCCGCCGATCACATTGGCGCGGAAATACTCGTCGAGCCCGCCCGGCGGATGCGTGTGATAGGGGTTCCACGGCATCGGGTCGGTCGACAGGATGACCAGCGCATTGATCGTCACGCCGGTCGCCAGCACCTGATCGCGCGCGATATCGGGCATCATGCCAGACGTGTTGGTGCCGTCGCCCGACACGTCCAGCGTGCGCCGCTCGGCGGGGAAGGGGCAGCGCTGGAACTCGCGCAGCGA
>JAIUNH010000473.1 GCA_020161965.1 Pseudomonadota bacterium | reverse complement strand
CCGCGAAGGCATTCCGGCCTCGGCGATCGTCGTCATCGGGCGTGGGGAAACGCAATTGTTGGTGCCAACGCCGGACCAAACGAAGGAACCGCGGAATCGTCGGGTCGAAATCGTTATAGAATAACGGCTTACGGGACGATCTTAACCGCAATTCGAGCGTGACCTTCGCGCCACACTCACCAAAGAACAGCCATCGATCCCATTTTGCCCTGGGCACCCCGGCAAGCCTCTGTGATACATAATCGTTATGCGAGTCGATATGCCCTATCGGCTGGTAAAGTTTTCGGGCCCAGAGTTTCGAAAGAAGAGGAACACGAGATGCGCTTGCGCACCGCCCTTTTGACTGCCGCGACCGTCATCGCGTTGGCTGCCCCCGCCGCCGCGCAGAGCACGACCGGTTTCTACATCGGCGGCGGCGCCGGCGTGAACTGGCTCCAAGAACAAGGCGGCAGCACCAGCCCGGCCATCGCCAACACGAATGCCGAGTACAAGGTCGGTTACGGCTTGTTCGGCGCGCTCGGCTACGGCTACGGCAATGGCTGGCGCACGGAACTCGAAGCCAACTGGCGCGACAACAAGGTCGATGACGTCTCGCGCAACTCGGTGAAGCAGACGACGCCGGGCGGCAACACGAGCACGTTCGGCCTGTTCGGTAACGCGCTGTACGATTTCAATCTCGGCTCGCCGTTCGTTCCGTATCTCGGTCTCGGCCTCGGCTGGGTCCGCTCGAACGCGGAACTCAAAGGCGGTGGCCTGACGATCGCCGACGATCACGATGATCTCGCCGGTTACCAGCTGATCGCCGGTGTGGCCTATCCGCTCGCCAGCCAGTTGAAGGTCACTCTCGACTATCGCTTCCTGTCGACGTTCTCGAAGCCGGAATACTCGACGACGGCCGCCTATCGCGCCGCCAACGCGGGTCAGAACTCGGTCACGCTCGACCGCCCGATGAACCACTCGATCATGCTCGGCCTGCGCTACGAGTTCGGCGCGCCCGCGCGTCCGGCCCCGGCCGCCGCTCCGGCCCCGGCGCCCGTCGCGGCACCGGCGCCCGCTCCGGCACCGGCCCCCGCTCCGGCGGCGGCTCCGGCCCCGGCGCCGCAGATCCAGCGTAACTTCCTCGTCTTCTTCGACTTCGATCGTTCGAACCTGACGCCGGAAGCGACCCGCATCATCGGTCAGGCCGCGACGGCGTCCCGCCAGGGCAACGTCACGCGCATCACCGCGACGGGCCACACGGATACGTCGGGCACGCCGCAGTACAACCAGCGTCTGTCGGAACGCCGCGCGGCTTCGGTGCGCGACGAGCTCGTCCGCCAGGGCATCCCCGCGAACCAGATCGTCACGGTCGGCCGCGGCGAAGGCGAACTGCGCGTGCGCACCGCCGACGGCGTGCGCGAGCCGCAGAATCGCCGCGTCGAGATCGTTCTCCAGTAACGATCCCGCCTCACGGCGCTACGGAACAGGGCCGGTCGCAAGACCGGCCCTTTTTCGTTGGGCTGTTTGATGGCGTGCAAAAAGCCCCACACGCAAAAAGAAAGGGCCGGTCTTGCGACCGGCCCTTTGCTTTAGACGCCTGCTGGAAGATCAGGGCGTGTTAACGCGCCGCCTTGTCTTGCGCGCTAGCGCGCCAGGGCAAACTGCATGGCCGGATCGCGGCCGCATTGCTCGCCGGTGCGAATCCCCGCTTCGCCGGTTAGCGCGGCGACATAGGCACCCAGGCGGCCGCGTTCGACCGCCGCGATCGCGTCGAACAGCTTGTACGAGGTATCGCAGAAATCGGCCGCCCCCAGCGAGCGGTTCGACGCATCGTTGGCCAGCGCCGTCGTGAACGTATCGTAGCGGCGCTGGGCGTTGCCGCCCGTCCGGCCGAAATGCTGCTGGATGATGCGGTTGTGACGTTGCAGCTCGGCCGAATGCCGGTCGATGAAGCTGTTATAGGCCGCTTCGTGGCTGATCGCGCGTCGGCACGACAAGGTCGCGACCATCAGCTCGGTCTGCAGCATACGGGCCTTGATCGCGACGGCTTCGTCGTTGGTCAGGCAATTGGCGTTTTGGGCGATGGCGACGCCAGCACTCAGCAGCGTGGCCAGAGCGGTACCGGCGAGAATGGAACGGAATCGCACGCGGGTTTGCTCCTCGAAAAAGGTCGCTTCTTATACATCAGCGGCCGCGCCACCAAAATCCCCTTGGCGTTACGTATAAACGTCTGAAATCGGCCGAAATTCCGGGCCGGTAACGCTTTGGGCCGGGCGACTCGCGTCAGTCCGGCACCGGGGTCGGGAGCTTCCGTCCCGCGAAATGCGCCGTCACGTTCTCGAGCATCAACCCGGCCATCGCCGCTTCGGATTCCGGCGCAAGCCCCGCGACATGCGGGCTCAACACGACATTCTCCAGCGTCGCGAGTTCCGGCGGCACGGCGGGTTCGCCGTCGAGCACGTCGAGCCCGGCGCCAGCAATCTTGCCGGTTTTCAAGGCGTCGATCAGTGCGGCCTGATCGACGATGCTGCCGCGCGCGATATTGACGACATAGCCTTCGGGCCCCAAGGCCGCGAGTATCTCGGCGTTCACAAGGTGGCGTGTCCCCGGACCGCCGGGTGATGCGATCGCCAGGAAGTCGGCCCATTCGGCCAACGCCGCGAGGTTGGGGAAAAAGCTGCCCGAAGCGCCCTCGACCGGCCGGCGATTGTGATAGCCGATCTTCATGTCGAACCCGCCCGCCCCGCGTTTGGCGATGGCCGCACCGATCCGGCCCATGCCCAAAATGCCGAGCTTCTTGCCGGTGATCGTCGGGCGCATCTGCTTGCCCTTCGACCACTCGCCCGTCCGCGCGATGCGATCGCCCGACACGATCAAGCGCGCCGTCGCCATCAACAGCGCCATCGCGTGATCGGCGACGGAGGTCACGTTGGTGCCGGGCCCATGCGTCACGGCGATGCCGCGCGCGCGCGCCGCCGCGACGTCGATATTCTCGTAGCCCGCGCCGATCGCGCAGATGATTTCCAGATTGGGCATGCGGGCGATATCGGCGGCCGAAAGGCCCAGCGTGCCGAAGGTCAACACGCCGCGAAAATCCGCACCACGCGTCGCGATGATGTCGGCATGATCTTCGACCGCCATATGCAGCGCGAAACCGGCCGCTTCAAACTGGCTTGCGAATTGCGGCTCCAACGGCAGCATGACGAGCAGCGGAATGGACATGTGACCTCGGCGTGGATCGACGGGCTCCGATCATGCCCCGATCGCGGCACGTTGCAAGCAAGCCTTGATCGCAACCCCGTCCTGCGCTCCACTGCGCGCCGCATGAACAATCCGTCTCCCTCGCTGAAAATCGGGATCGTCGGCACCGGCGCCATCGGCACCGCCGTCGCCGCCCGTCTTGCCGCTGGCGAACCGCGTCTCGCCCTCGCCGGCATGGCCGCGCGCGACATCGCCAAGGCCGAAGCCGCAC
>JAIUNH010000472.1 GCA_020161965.1 Pseudomonadota bacterium | reverse complement strand
CGCGTCGTCCGCGGGTACTTCATCGATGCCGCGATTATTGCGCCACCAGGAAAGCCAGGGATGTTCCGCGCCGGCGGGCCCGCGCGGCAACCTTGCAGGTTTCACCTTGTCGGCGAAACGCGCGTAGTCTTCCTTGGTCGCGACGTAAGGCGGGTGCGGCAGCATGAAGCCGACGGTCAACGCGAAGGGCTGATCGTCGCCATCCTTACGCGCGGCACCCAGCCGATCGAGGCACGCGACCGCCGCGCGCGTTACGTCGCGGTCTTTGACCTCGTAGACGCTCTCGCCCGATCCGCTGCGGATCACGCTGGTGCGGTGCGGATCATTGGTTTCGTTCAGCACGCCCAGATCGTGGCGCGCGATGCCGCCCCAATTGGGGCTGTGATCGCCGATCTCGCGCTCGGCATAGCCGTGCAACTGGTCGGGCCCCATCGCGTGCAGGCGGCCGATCAGGATCGGGCGATAGCCGGCGGCCCCCAGCGCATGCGGCCAGGTCGCGCGGTCGGAGACAAGGAAATCGTCGTTGGTCCAGCAATCCTGCGCCGACGGATGGCGCGCGGTCAGCATCGACATGCGCGACGGCACGCAGATCGGCGAGGGACAATAGGCCGCGTCGAAGGTGACACCTTCGCGCGCCAACCGATCGAGATTCGGCGTCTCGACGATTTTGTCGCCGTAGCAGCCGGTCACCTGGAACGCGTGCTGATCGGAAAACAGGAATAGGAGATTCGGGCGCTTGCTCATGGGGCGAGTCCCACGGCGCGGTGATGCGCGATCGTCAGATGGCGGTCGAGGGCGACGGCGGCGGCTTCCTGATCGCGCGCGCGGAAGGCGCTAATCACGGCCATATGCTCCTCCAGCGCGGGGCTGACGCGCTCGGGCGTGAAGCGGCGATGCTGGCGGGCCAAGCGGATCTTGTCAAAATTGACGCGGTGGACGTCGGCCAGCGTCTTGTTGCCCATCCGATCGATGATCAGATCGTGCAGCATCCAATCGACGCGCAACGCCTCGTCGAGATTTTCGCGATTGGGATTGGCGCGCACGCGCTTCATCACGCGCTCGGTCAGCGCCTCGATCTCCCGGATCACGGGCATCGGCGCTTCAGCGGCGAAGTGCCGCGCGGCGGCGAGTTCGAGGATACGGCGCAGGCCGAAGGACTCGTTCAGCATCGTGACGTTCAATTCGGTGATTTGGATCCCGCGCTGCGGGATCAAGCGCACCAATGCCTCCGCCTCCAGCCGTTTCAGCGCCTCGCGCAACGGGCCGATCGGCACCTTCACGATCTCGCTCAGCTCGCGCTGGCTGACGAATTGGCCGGGCTTCAGGATCTCGGCGAAGAGCCGCTCCTTGAAGCGTTCATAGGCTTTGTGGCGGAGGGCGGATTGGGTCACGATCTAAGTCATAACTGAGATCTCAGTTTGCACTCAAGTCCCCTTTTCGTGTCATAGTCGGAAAAAATCGGAGGAGACATTATGGCGACGATCAAGGACATCCATGTCCGCACGCTCGAAAAGCCGCTCGACGGCACGATCCGCAATCCGCGCTATCGCTGGACCGTCAAACGCAGCTTCCTCGTGTTCGTCGAGACGTCGGACGGGCGCGTGGGTGCCGGCGAATCCTGGGTGGATGGCGGCGCGCCGGGTTCGTTGACGGCGTTCGTCGAGGAGGATTTGAAGCCGGTTCTGGTCGGCCAGGACGCCGACCTTTCCGAACAGTTCTTCAAGCGCGCGATCGACATGACGGCAGTATCGACGCGGCGCAGCCAGACATGGGCGTGCATGAGCGCCATTGACATCGCGCTATGGGATTTGAAGGCGCAGCGTACCGGTCTGCCGTTGTGGCGCCTGCTGGGCGGCAACGATCCGCGCGTGATGCCCTATGCCAGTGCGGGCCTCTACAAGACCGGCCAGACCGCCGACCAATTCGCCGAGGAATACGCCGCCTACGTCAAGCAAGGCTACAAGGCGGTGAAGATCAAAGTCGGCGGGGCGAGCCACGCGGCCGATGTGGAGCGCGTGACCAAGCTCAAACACGCGATGGGCCCCGATGCGCGTTTGATGGTCGACGCGGTGTCGGCCTATGACGTGCCGCGCGCCATCGCCTTTGCGCGCGCGGTG
The DNA here is from genome assembly GCA_020161965.1 of Pseudomonadota bacterium. Taxonomy (GTDB): domain Bacteria; phylum Pseudomonadota; class Alphaproteobacteria; order CACIAM-22H2; family CACIAM-22H2; genus Tagaea. Next base: position 1,353 of record JAIUNH010000472.1, on the reverse strand, counting down.
GCGCCGCTCGATATCTATTGGTTCGAGCAGCCGCTGGCGATCGACGATGTGGATGGCATGGTCCGCGTGCACGAGCAGGGCGGCATCCCCTTGTGCGGCATCGAAAACGATTACGGCCTGCCGAATTTCCGCCGCCTGATCGACCGCAACGCCGTGCATTTCGTGCAGTTCGACCCGATCATTTCGGGCGGCATTACCTATGGCCGCAAGATCGCGGCATTGGCCGAAGCGGCGTTCCGGCCGGTGACGCTGCACCATTCGAACTCGGTCGTGTCGATGCTGGCGAATATCCATCTCGCAGCCGCCGTCGCGAATGCCGATTCGGTCGAGCGGCATGTGTTCCACAGTCCATTGTTCGAACGCGCCCCCGAAGGCACCTTCGCGATGACCGACGGTATGTTGACCGCACCCGAACGGCCGGGCCTCGGCGTCGATCTCAGCGCGATGATCGGCTAGTGCCGGCGGCGCCGGAATGCTATCGAAGACGAAATAGAATCAAGGGGCGGAAGCGCAATGCAGCGGCAAGTCGGTCTCGTCGTTTTTCCTGAGTTCTTCCAGAACGAAGGCGTCGATCAAGTCCTCGACAATATCCAACGTCGCGCTAAGCCATTCGCGATCGCGACATCGCCCTATGTGATGCGGCCCTCCGACGCCGCGACTGGCGGGCGCGAACCGCCGATCGATGGCGGGCTCGGCACCGTGCGCCTGCTCGACCGGCCGCTTTGGGGTAAGCGCGAATTGTTCGTGCAAACCTCGGTTTCCTACGCGCCGAACAAGGCGCATTACGCGGGGCTGCGCTATCAACCGCCTGCCCCCGACGCGCATACCAAGGCCGACGGCGCGATCATCGCCACGGCGTTGGGCAAGGCGAAAGCGCGTGGCCTAAAGACCTATATGCAGGTCCAAGCAGCGATCCCGCCCGGCTATCGCGTGCAGTTCGGTGGGCCGAAGCCCGAGGACGAGCCGCTGTCGTTCGACGGTTCGCGTGTCACCGACCGGCTCGACAAGAACGGCTCGCTGGCGAGCGAGGAAATCCTCGCCTACACGATCGCGCTGCTGAAGGATCTGGCCGAGGCCTATCCGGGGATCGACGGGTTCCATATCGATTGGCCCGAATACCCGCCCTATACGCTCGACAGCGCGTTCCTCGATTTCTCCGACAGCGTGGCGCGTGCGGCCGAACGGCTTGGCTACGACTTCGCCGCGATGAAGCGCGACGCGGCCGCGTTCCATACACGGATCAATACGCGTTTGACGCTGGCCGAGCTGCAAGCGGCGGCGTCGGGCGAAGGCATAGCCGCGTGGCTACGCGATTATCCGGGGGTGACGGCCGTACTGGATCTACGCCGGAAG
>JAIUNH010000471.1 GCA_020161965.1 Pseudomonadota bacterium | reverse complement strand
GCGTACGCCGGCGACCGAGAAACCGGCGAAGCGAGCCAGCGGCGTCAGGCCGTAGCGCTTCTCCATATATTGAAGCGAGTCGTGGAACACGATGAACGGTTTGCCGGCGAGCGGGCGCAACGTCGCGGCGAGATCGGCGTCGAGCGCTTCGAGCTTCGATGCCAAGGCTTCGGCATTGGCGCGATAGCGATCGGCATTTTGCGCGTCGATTTCGGAAAGCGTGGCCGCAATCGCGCGGCCGAACGCGGCGGCGTTTTTGGGATCGAGGAACATATGCCCATCGACGTCGCCGTGCTTGTGTCCGGCATGGGCGTGGGAATGCGCTTCGCCTTCCCAAACGCCGCCTTCGCGCGATTTTAGCGTGGTCACGCCGCGCACTTCGGAAAGTTCCAGCACGCGCGCGCGATTGCCCAGCGCCTTGATCGGGCGTTCGAGGAAGCCTTCGTAATCCTCGCCGATCCAGATCACGAGATCGGCTTGTTCAAGGGCGCGCGCGTCCGACGGGCGCATCGAATAGGTGTGCGGCGAGCCGCCGCCACGCACGATTGATTCGGGCTCGGTGCCCGAAATGGCGGCGGTCAGCGATTGCAGCATGGGGAAGCTGGTGACGATCTTTGGCGCGGCGGCGGCAGGGGCAGCCAGAAGAACCAGAAATGTCGCAATTTGCAGAAGCTTGCCCATGGCCGCGCTGACCTTTGTCCTAAGATGCTGAGAAATTCCGGAAATGACGCTAATGTTTCCGGTGAGCGGCTTTCCCGTGCCGGAAGAGCTCGTGTTATAGAGTACGATATACTATACCAAGGCCGGGAGTTCCAGTCCGATGTCGTCGAGCGCCGCCGAGCATTCCCACGCCGATCACCACGATCACGGCAAATGCATCGCCGATGCGTTGGCCGCGGCGCGGGAAATCTGCGCCCAACGTGGCGAGCGCTTTACCGAGTTGCGCGGCCGCGTGTTGGAACTCGTGTGGGAAAGCCATCGCCCGATCGGCGCTTACGCCGTGCTCGAACGCTTGAAGGCCGACGGGCGTTCGGCCGCCCCGCCGACCGTCTATCGTGCGCTCGATTTCCTGATGGAAGTCGGGCTCGTCCATCGCATCGAATCGCTCAACGCCTATATCGGCTGCGCGCATCCCGGGGCGGCGCATGCCTCGCAGTTTTTGATCTGCAAGGATTGCGGCACGGCCGAAGAACTCGAATCCCCGGCGATCGACGCGGCCTTGGCCGCCGCCGCGGGCGACCACGGATTCAAACTCGCGGGCCGCGTGGTCGAATTGTCGGGCACTTGTAAGAGCTGTACTGGATCGTGACCGGTTACGCGATCGAAGGGCGGGGGCTCGTCAAACGATTTGGCGATCGCGTGGTCGTCGACCATGTCGATATCGGCGCCAAGCCCGGCGAGATCGTTACGCTGATCGGCCCCAACGGGGCCGGTAAAACCTTGCTGCTCAAAATGCTGCTCGGCCTCGTGCCGCCCGATCGCGGCACGGTCGTTCGTTCGCCGGGTTTGCGCGTGGGCTACATGCCCCAGAAACTCGCCATCGATCCCAATTTGCCGATTTCGGTGGCGCGGTTCGTCGGCCTCGCCGGCAAGGGCAATGTCGTGGCGTCGCTGGAAACGGCCGGCGTTGCGGATATGGCGCGCGCGCCGATGGCCGGTCTGTCGGGCGGCGAGTTGCAGCGCGTGCTGCTGGCGCGCGCGTTGATGCGCGATCCGCAATTGCTGGTCCTCGACGAACCCGCACAGGGTGTGGACGTCACCGGCCAGGACGCGCTCTACGCGCTGGTCGGCAAGCTGCGGGATAAAACCAACTGCGCCGTGCTGCTGGTCAGCCACGATCTGCATCTGGTAATGGCGCGCTCCGATCGCGTCGTGTGCCTCAACACCCATGTGTGCTGCACGGGCCAGCCCGAAACGGTCGGCCGCGACCCGGCTTTCGCGGCTTTGTTCGGCGCGCGCGCGGGCGAAAGTCTGGCGCTTTATCGCCATCATCACGATCACGTCCACGACACGCATGGCCATGTGCATCACGGCCATTCTCATGATGGTCATCATCATGGATGAATTCCTGTGGCGCGCCGGGGCGGCCGGTTTGGGGCTCGCCGTCATCGCCGGACCATTGGGCAGTTTCGTCGTCTGGCGGCGGCTGGCGTTTTTCGGCGATGCGCTCGCGCACTCGGCGCTGCTGGGTTTGGCGCTCGGCTTCATGCTGCAAATCGAACCCGCCCTCGCCATTGCCGTTCTGTGCGCGGCCTTCGCGTTGATTTTGACCGGCATGCTGTCGCGCGCGAAATTGCCGCCCGACACGCTGTTGTCGATCGCCGCGTTCACGACATTGTCGCTGGGCCTGATCGCGCTCGCCTTCGTCGAAACCTTGCGCGTCGATCTGATCTCCTACTTGTTCGGCGACATTCTGTCGGTAACGCGCGCCGACGTGATGCTCGTTTGGGGCGGCGCGTTGCTGGCTTTGGCCGTGCTGATCGCGATCTGGCGGCCACTGCTGGCGGCGAGCGTGGATGAGGATCTGGCGCGCGTCGAAGGGGGCGACACCGGCCGCGTGCGGCTTGCCTTCGTACTGCTGCTGGCACTGGTCGTGGCGCTCGCGATGAAGATCGTCGGCGTGTTGCTGGTCACCGCGTTGCTCGTGATCCCGGCGGCGGCTTCACGGCGTTTCGCGTCCGGGCCCGAAGCGATGGCGATCTATGCGTCGATCATCGGCGCCGTCGCGGTGGTCGGCGGCTTGTTCGCGTCGCTGAAATTTGACACGCCGTCGGGCCCGTCGGTCGTGGTCGCGGCGGCCGCGATCTTCGCCGCGACGCTGCTGTTCAAGCGCCGCGCTTAGTCCGTCAGGCGCAAAAGCCGCGTCAGCCAGCGCATATCGAAATCGTCGGTCATCGCGTGCTCCTGAAAAAAGCCGCGCGGAATGCGGAAACGAATTCCCGCGATCCCGCGTGGCCCCCAACCCGGCCACGAACGGCCGAGGACGAGGCCGACGCTAGGGGCGAAGCCGCGTGCGGTCCAACCGATTATTCGGGGCGTTCGTTACGATTTTTCCGATCACCCGCCGCATGGGCGGCGGCGATGGCGGTGGTCAGCAGGATCACCGCGCCCGCTTGATGGGCTGCGGCCAGCGACAGCGGCACCCACAGCACCAGCGTGGCGATGCCAAGGCTCGCCTGGGCGACCGCGACCAACGCGGGCAGCGCGGTCCAGCACCCGTCATGGCGCCAGGTGCGCCAAGCGAACAATATCGCGGCCAGTGCCGTACCGATGCCGAGCCAACGATGGTTGAACTGCACGGCGATCACGTTGTCGAACACATTGCGCCACGCCGGATCGATGTCGAAATAGCCTGCGGGGAAGAAGCGCCCGTCCATCAGCGGGAAGGTGTTATGCGTCATGCCCGCGTCGAGCCCGGCGACCAATGCGCCCGCCATCACGGTGACGAACACCAGCGCCGTCAACGCCAGCCCCGCTTTGCGCGCGGGAC
>JAIUNH010000470.1 GCA_020161965.1 Pseudomonadota bacterium | reverse complement strand
CGTCGGAAAGCTGGTTCTTCGGCATGGCTTGAAGCCCGGCAAGAGGTTCGGTGCGGGCCGAATTATAGCGAAGTCGGGCCCCTCCGGATGCGCCGTCCGTGGCGTAAACGGCGCTTCCAGTCCCCCATTAAACGCATGGCCCGGTTAAGAGAATCTTCAGGCCGATGGAGAAGCCTCGCGGCCGTTTTCAGACCGCGCGGGGCTTGGCACCCGTTACATTTCGCACCGCGATACGAGGGCTTTCAGCCTGCGCCTTGCACTTGCGCGCGCCGCCGGAATGTCATCAAATCGTAATCATAAGTCGCGATACGGGGGATCCGCCCCCGCGTCCTTCAGGGAGAGAGAGATGAACGCCCTTCGTTACGCCGCTTCCGCGGCAATCGTTGCCGCATTTCCGCTATTTGCCGGGGCCGCCCAAGCCCAAGGCTCGCTGACCCTTTATTGCTCCGTGCAAGAAGAATGGTGCCGCCCGATGGCCACCAATTTCGAGCGCGAGACCGGCATCAAGGTCAACATGACCCGCAAATCCTCGGGCGAAACCTATGCGCAGGTGAAAGCCGAATCGCGCAACCCGCGCGGCGACGTGTGGTGGGGCGGCACGGGCGACCCGCATCTTCAGGCGGCCGAAGAAGGCCTGCTGGCCGAGTACCGCTCGCCGGTCCTGAAGGACCTGCATGATTGGGCGGTGCGCCAGGCCGAGATTTCGAAGTATCGCACGGTCGGCATTTACTCGGGCGCGCTGGGCTATTCCTTCAACACCCGCACGCTCGCCCAGAAGGGCCTGCCCGAGCCGAAATGCTGGCGCGATCTCGCCCGCCCCGAATACAAGGGCGAAATCCAGGTCGCGGACCCGAACTCGTCGGGCACCGCCTATACGATGCTGGCGTCGCTCGTGCAGTTGTTCGGCGAAGAACCGGCGTTCGAAGTGATGCGCCGCATGCACGCCAACGTGAACCAGTACACGCGTTCGGGTGCCGCCCCGGCGCGCGCCGCCGCGACCGGCGAATCGCTGATCGGCATCACCTTCCTGCACGATGCGGTGACGCAGGTCGTCGCGGGCGCCCCGGTGAAGATCGTGGCGCCGTGCGAAGGCACGGGCTTCGAGATCGGCTCGATGTCGATCATCAAGGGCACGCGCAACATGGCGAACGCCAAGAAGTTCTACGACTGGGCGCTGTCGCCCGCGGCCCAGGCGCTGGGTGCGGCGGCGAACTCGTTCCAGCTGCCGTCGAACAAGAACTCGGTCATCCCGCCGCAAGCGCCGCGCATGCAGGACATCCTGCTGATCGAGTACGACTTCGTGCGCTACGGCTCGGCCGCGGAACGCGACCGTCTGCTGTCGCGTTGGACGAAGGAAATCCGCTCGGGCTCCTAAGCCCGGCGGGCGCCGGGGGCGGGGCTTAAAGCCCCGCCGCTCGCGCCGTTTCGCTCAGATACCGGCGGCCCATCCGCGCATAAGTCAGCGGGTGGGCCTTCACCGGATCCTGCTCCGCCTCGACGACCAGCCAGCCCGCATAACCCGCGCGCTTCAGCTCGGCGAAAATCGGCGGATAATCGACCGACCCATCGCCCGGCACGGTGAACACACCGTCCAGCACGCTGTCGAGGAACGAGCGCTTGTTGCGCTTGGCTTCGTCCAGCACGGCTTTGCGGATGTCCTTGCAATGGACATGCGCGACGCGGCTTGCGTATTTGCGCGCCAGCTTCAACGGATCGCCGCCGGCATAGGTGAAGTGCCCGGTGTCGAGCAGCAATTCGACCTCCGGGCCCGCTTTGGCCATCAGCGCGTCGATCTCGCTTTCCGTCTCGATCACCGTGCCCATGTGGTGGTGATAGGCAAGGCGAATACCTTTAGCACGCAGGCGCTTGCCGACTTCCGTCATGCGGCCGGCCAGCAGATCCATTTCGGAATCCGTCAGGCGGCGGCGGCTGTCGAGCGACGCGGTCTTGTCGCCATGTACGCAGCCGGTGACTTCGGCATAGACCATCACCGGGCTGCCCATGGCTTTGAGCAGCGTCAGGTGATCGTCCATCGCCGCCATTTCGGCGTCGGCGTCGCGTTCCAGCAGGCGCGAGGAATACCAGCCCGAGACGATCTTGAGCTTGTGCTTGGCCATGATGGGGGCGAGCTTCGCCGCTTGGCGCGGGAATTTGTTCCCAAGCTCGACGCCGTCATAGCCGGCTTCCTTGGCTTCGGCGAGGCAGGTTTCCAACGGCGTGTCGCCGCCCAGCGACGGCATGTCGTCGTTGGTCCAGGTCAGCGGGTTGATTCCGATCGGGCACGACATGGAACTTAGGCTCCCCGGCGCTGGGCGCGCCGCTTGTTGAGATAGGTTTGACGGTGACGGCGCGTGCGCGGCGCATCGGGGACGGCCACGTCCCACCACGCCCCGCCTTCGCCGGTGCTGTGTTTGGCGTCGGTGTCGATGACGATCACTTGCGTCGTCTTGGCGCGCTTGGCGGCGCGCAGGGCGTCTTCGAGTTCCGCCAGATTGTCGACCTTGGTGGCTTCCGCGCCGAGGGCCAGCGCATGGACCGCGAAATCGACCGGCGGATGGTCGTCCGACAGGCGGTTGTTGAACGGCGCCCCGCCGGTCGCGGCTTGCAGGCGCGCGATGCAACCGAAGCCGCGATTGTCGAGCACGACGATGGTGAGCTTCGCCCCCAGCGCCACCGACGTCGCGATTTCGGAATTCATCATCAGATACGAGCCGTCGCCCACGAGCACATAGACCTCGCGCTCCGGGGCCGCGAGCTTGGCGCCGAGGCCGCCCGCGATCTCGTAGCCCATGCACGAGAACCCGTATTCGAGGTGGTAGCTCGCCGAATCCTTGGCGCGCCACAGCTTGTGGAGCTCGCCCGGCAAGCCGCCCGCAGCACAGATCATCACATGCGGATGATCGAGCGCCACGCGATTGACCACGCCCAGCACGGCGGCGTCGCTGGGCAATCCCGGTTGGGGTGCGATCGCCTTCGCGGCGACGCGGTTCCAGGCGCGGGTTTCGCGCGCGGCCTTCGCCGTCCACGCATCTTGCGCCTTCCAGCGACCGAGCTTGGCGTCGAGCGCCTTCATCCCTTCGCGCGCATCGGCGACAAACGGCAGCGCGCCATGCTTGGCCGCGTCGAACGCGCCGACATTCAATTGAATGAGCTTCAGCTTCGGGTTCCGGAACACGGTGCGCGAGGCGGTCGGGAAATCGGCGAGCCGCGTACCCACCGCCAGCACCACGTCTGCCTCGGCTGCGAGCGCGTTGGCGGCACCCGTCCCGGTCACGCCCAGCGCGCCGGCGTTGGAAGGATGATCCCAGGCGAGTGCCCCTTTGCCGGCCTGCGTTTCGGCCGTGGGGATGCCGTGCTTAATCGCGAAATCGCCCAGCACGCGTTCGGCGCCGGAGAATTTCACGCCGCCGCCGACCATGATCATCGGCTTCTTGGCGCCCTTCAGCGCCGCGACCGTCTGGGCAAGTTCGTCGATATCCGGTTGCGGGCGGCGGAT
>JAIUNH010000469.1 GCA_020161965.1 Pseudomonadota bacterium | reverse complement strand
TTCTCCGCCAGCATGATGGTCGGCAAATTCGTGTTGCCCGACGTGACATATGGAAACACCGACGCGTCGGCGATGCGCAAAGCGTCCAGCCCATGCGCCCGCAAACGCGCATCGACCACGCCCGTCGCGATATCCGGCGCCATGCGCGCCGTCGATACGGGATGGAACACCGTGCCCGCGCGCGCGCGGATATCGGCGAGCATCGCCGCGCGCCCTTCGACATGACTGCCCGGCGCCAGTTCGGTCTCGATCACCTCGCGCAAACCCGGTGCGGCAGCCAGTCGGCGCAGCAACGCGGCCCCGTCGAGCAGCGCATCGATATCGGAATCGGTCGCCAGCGAATTGGAATGGATCGCGGGGCTATCCGCCGGATCGGGCGACGCGATCTCGATATGCCCCCGGCTTGTCGGCCGGCAAGGCTGGGCGCTGAGCAGGAAGCCCGGAAACGGATCGGGGCGCATCAAGGGCCGCGTCCCCGCCGGGATGCGCGTGTAGCTGAGCGGCGAGAAATAGAGCTGCATGTCGGGCCGCGCCAAACCTTCCCGCGATCGCACGAAGCCACCGGCCTGATTGACGCTGAGCGACAACGGCCCGCCACGCGTCACGGCGTAGCGCAACGCCGCCGCGATCTTGCCGGACCATGTTCCGAAAACTTGGTTTAGCGTCGACACACGCGCACGGTAAAGGTGATCGATGCAGAGATGATCCTGCATATGCCGCCCGACGGCCGGGCTGTCGAGCAGCGGCGCGATCCCGTGCCGCTTCAGCAATTCGGCGGGACCAAGGCCAGAGAGCTGCAACAGCTTGGGCGTTTCGATACTGCCGGTCGCGAGGATCACTTCCCGCCGTGCGCGCAGCACGCGCACGACGTCACCCGCGCGATACTCGATCCCGACGGCGCAGCGCCCCTCGAACAACACGCGCGTCGCCAACGCTTGCTTGATCAACCGAAAATTCGGCCGCGAGCGCGCAAGCGCGAGATAGGCCCGGGCGCTCGACAAGCGAAAGCCGCCACGTGTTGCGATCGGATAGGTGCCGACCCCTTCCCCGTCGCCCGCGTTGAGATCGGCGCGATGCGCGAAGCCCAGCGCTTCGCCGGCCGCGACGAAGTTCCGACATAGCGTGTGAACTTCGTCCGACACGTCGTTGCCGGGCACGCGTGACAGCGCGCGATCGAAATACGGAGCAACGTCGCGCCAGGCCCAGCCGGGATTTCCCGCCGCCGCCCAATCGTCGTAATCCGACGGCAGGCCGCGCACATGGACCATCGCGTTGATCGAGCCCGAACCGCCGACCACACGCCCGCGCGGCCAATAGCCTTGCCTTCCGTTCAGTGCCGCATCGGGCCGAGCGCGATACATCCAATTGATGCGCGGATCGTAGAACGACAGCCCGTAGCCGATCGGCATGCGGATACGCAGGCGCAGATCGTCGCCGCCCGCTTCCAGCAATGCGACTTGCACGCGGCCGCCTTCGCTCAAACGATCGGCCAGCACGCAGCCGGCGGTGCCCGCCCCAACGATGACGTAATCGGCCGTGATCGGTTCAGACGCGACCATGGCCGAATGTCCCATGGAAATGGCCTTGCCCATCAAGCCAGTCTGAACAATCGATCATACCATTCGCCGGCGTCCGCGCTTGGCGAGCGGTTCCAGTGCCGCGGCAAGGCGCGTGACCCCCTCGCCGATTTCGCGCGGATTGACCGCCGCAAAGCCGAGCACCAGCCCGTTGGCCTGTGCAGGCCCGATCGAATAACGCGCGAGCGGCGAAACGATTACGTCCCGCGCCGCCGCTTCCTCGGCCGCCGACGCCTCGGATATCCCTGCCGCGAGCCGGCCGATCGTGTGCAGGCCGCTATCGGCGGGCACGATCTCTAGCAAGCTGCCGAGCTTGCGTTTCGCCCCCTCGACCAAGGCCGCGTGGCGCTCGGCATAGATCGCGCGCATTCGGCGCACATGGGTGGCGAAATGGCCTTCGTCGATAAATTCCGCCACTGTCGCCTGGATGCTGGTCGGCACGCCCGGCACGAAGGACCGCGCGACGCGCGCGAACACGTCGACCAGATCGGGCGGCACGACGACGAAGCCCAGGCGCAAGGCCGGAAATAGCGACTTGCTGAACGTGCCAACATAGATGACGAGGCCGGTGCGATCCACGCTTTTGAGCGTGGGCGGCGGGCGGCGGCCGAAAAAGAACTCGCCGTCGTAATCGTCCTCGATGATCCACGCCCCGGCCTTCTCGGCGGCTTGCAGCAACGCAAAGCGCCGCTCGAGGCTCATGACATGGCCGAGCGGTTGCTGATGCGACGGGGTTACGAAAGCAAGGCGGAATTTGGGCGAGAGCCGCATCGCTTCGTCGACGCGCAAACCATCCGCATCGACGGGTACGGGCACCAGATCGGCGCCGCAGGCGACCAAACCGTTGCGCGCCCCGATGGCACCGGGGTTTTCGAACCACACCCGATCGCCGGGGTTGAGCAGCATCGTGCCGATCAACCAAAACGCCTGCTGCGCGCCGCCGACGATGAAGATCTGTTCCTTGTCGCATGTGATGCCGCGATTGCCGCGCAGATGGGTGGCGATCGCTTCGCGCAAACCCGCATGCCCCTCCGCTTCGCCGTATCCAAGCGTCTGTTCGCGCGGTCCGCGCCAATGGCGCGAAGCGATACGCGCCCATTGCGCCATCGGAAACGCGTCGAATGCCGGCAAGGCGGTGACGAAGGCGCGCGGCCGATGCGGCAAACGCTCGCGGCGCAGGAAATGCGCGAAGGCCCAGCCCATCGAGCGCGAGATTTGCGGCTCGCGCTGACGCACGGCCGTGCGGCCGATACGCGAGGGCGGTTGCGGACGCTCGCTGCGCAACGCTTCGCTGACATAACTGCCCGAACCGGTGTGCGACACGATCAAGCCTTCGGCGAGCAGGCGCTCGAACGCGTCGATCACCGTGGTGCGCGAAACGCCCAATTCGTCCGCCAGCGTGCGCGTCGCGGGCAGGCGCACACCCGGCGCCACGCCGCCCGACAGGATCGTCTCGCGCATCGCAGCGTAAAGCTGCGAGCCCATCGATTTGGGCGCGCGCGGATCAATCTTCAGATCCAGCAGCAAGGCCCCGCCGGCGCGCTTGACCATGATCCCCCCGCAAAATGGTATTCCCGAAAATATAAACTGGACCTATCGGGAAGGCCAATCCCGCGCGACGATCCCGATATGAAAATCGCGAAGATCGAGACGTTCACCGACGAATATGTCGGGTTCGTGCGCGTAACGGCGGAGGACGGCGCGCAAGGTTGGGGGCAGGTGTCGGCCTATTGCGCCGATATCGTCTGCACGATTTTGCATCGCCAGATCGCGCCGACGGCCTTGGGCTACGACGCGGCCGATATCGAAGGCCTGGTCGATCTGTTGCCCGAGCGCGAGCATAAATTCCCCGGCAGCCATTTCTATCGCGCGATCACGGGCATCGAGACCGCCTTGTGGGATCTCGCCGCCAAGCGCGTCGGCAA
>JAIUNH010000468.1 GCA_020161965.1 Pseudomonadota bacterium | reverse complement strand
CGAGGCTTTGCGCTTCCGCATCGCCACGCAGCCGGTCGGCCAAGCGGTGCGCCTCTCCGTGCATCGCCAGGGGCGCAACGAAACGGTCAACGTGTCGCTGATCGCCCCGCCCGAAAATCCGCCGCGCGACGTGACGCCGATGCGTGGCCAGACGCCGCTGACCGGTGCCACGCTCGCCAATCTCTCGCCTGCCTTCGTCGAGGAATTGGCGATGGACGTGCCGCCCTATGGCGTGATCGTCACCGAAATCCGGCGCGGCAGCCCGGCGGCGAATGTGCGCCTGCAGCCCGGCGATATTCTGACGCGCATCAACGATCGCGAAATCCGCACGGTCGAGGACGCGCGCCGCGCGTCGACGCTGCCACTGCCGTGGCGCTTGTCGGTGCGCCGGGGCGAGCGCACGCTGACCACGACGATCGGCGGCTAGGCGATGAGGAAACCCGCATCATCGGGCGGCGGGCTGTTCCAAGCCCCCGACAGCGACAAGCCGCTCGCCGAACGCTTGCGGCCCAAGACGCTCGACGAGGTCGTGGGCCAGGATCATCTGCTGGCCGGCGACGGGCCGCTTGCGCGCATGCTGGCGGCCAAGAAACTCGCGTCGATCGTGCTGTGGGGCCCGCCGGGTTGCGGCAAGACGACGCTCGCGCGTTTGCTCGCCGGTGCCGTGGGCATGGAGTTCGTCGCGCTGTCGGCCGTGTTCTCGGGTGTGGCCGATCTGCGCAAGGCGTTTGCGGAAGCCACCGAGCGTCGCCAGATGGGCAAGTCGACCTTGCTGTTCGTCGACGAAATCCATCGCTTCAATCGCGGCCAGCAGGACGGGTTCTTGCCCTATGTCGAAGACGGCACGGTGACGCTGGTCGGCGCCACGACCGAGAACCCGTCTTTCGAGATCAACGCCGCGATGCTGTCGCGCTGCCAAGTGCTGGTGCTGAAGCGCTTGGACGAAGCGGCGCTCGAAAAGCTGCTGCAGCGCGCCGAGGAGACCGAGGGGCGCAAACTGCCGCTCGATGCGGGGGCGCGCGAAGCCTTGATCGCGATGGCCGATGGCGACGGGCGCTACCTGTTCAATCTCGCCGAACAGGTCTTTCAGACCTCCGGGCAAACGATGGATACGCAAGCGCTGGTGCGCGCGGTTCAGCGTCGCGCCCCGCTTTACGATAAGGGGCAGGAGGGGCATTACAACCTCATCTCCGCCTTGCATAAATCGATGCGCGGTTCGGACGCGGATGGCGCCCTCTACTGGCTCGCGCGCATGTTGGCGGGTGGCGAGCAGCCGCTTTATATCGTGCGCCGTCTGGTGCGTTTCGCGGTCGAGGATATCGGCCTTGCCGATCCGCAAGCCGTGCATCAAGCATTGGCCGCGAAAGACGTGTATGACTTCCTCGGCAGCCCGGAAGGCGAGCTTGCTTTGGCGCAGGCGGTGATCTATCTCGCGACCGCGCCCAAATCGAACGCGGCCTATATGGCGTTCGGGGCGGCCAAGCGCGCGGCGGGCGAAACCGGTTCGTTGATGCCGCCCGCGCACATTCTGAACGCGCCGACCAAGCTGATGAAGGAGCTTGGCTACGGGGCGGGATACAATTACGACCACGACGCCGAAGACGGATTCTCCGGCCAGAATTACTTCCCCGAGGGTATGGCGCGGCGTGAATTCTACGCCCCGCCCGAACGGGGCTTCGAGCGCGAGATCCGCAAGCGCCTCGACTATTGGGCCAAGCTGCGGGCGAAAAGGAATGCGGACGAATGAGCGCCGTCACCGAATTGAAGATCAAGGTCGACGATGCTGATCAGCGCCTTGATCGCTGGCTGAAGCGCCGCTTCCCGGTGCTCAATCAAGGCCGCATCGAAAAACTGCTGCGCACGGGCCAGATCCGCGTGGACGGCAAGCGCGTGAAGTCGTCGCATCGCCTGGAGCCCGATCAGACCGTGCGCCTGCCGCCGCGCATCGAGGAAGTACCGGCGGAAGTGGCCGACGCGGCACCGGCGATCCGCGAGCGCCGGCCGGTGACGGATGCCGATGCAAAAGCGATCCGCTCCTGGGTCATCTACAAGGACGACGATGTGATCGTGCTCGACAAGCCGCCGGGCTTGGCCGTGCAGGGTGGTACAGGCACCGAGCGCCATATCGACGGCATGCTCGAAGCGCTGGAATTCGATCATCTGGAAGGTCGGCCCAAGCTCGTCCATCGTTTGGATCGCGATACGTCGGGCGTGCTGGTGCTGGCGCGTGGTGCCAAGAACGCGCAGCGTTTGGCGGACTCGTTCCGCCATCGCAACGCGCGCAAGCTCTATTGGGCGCTGGTCGTTGGCCAGCCGAAGCTCGCGCGCGGCAAGATCGATCTCGCCCTCGCCAAAGAAGCGGGGCCGTCGGGCTTCGAGCGCGTCGCGTCGGGCGATGAGGGCGACGCGAAGCGCGCGATCACCTTGTACGACACGGTCGATCTGGCGGCGGGGCGCTGCACGTGGCTGGTGATGTGGCCGCGCACCGGCCGCACGCATCAATTGCGCGTGCATTGCGCGGACGGCCTCGGCACGCCCATCGTGGGCGACGGTAAATATGGCGGCGGGGAATCGCGCATCCAAGGCGAAGGCATTTCCGGCAAACTGCATTTGCATGCGCGGTCGATCGAATTGCCGCATCCTTCCGGCAAGGGCATGCTGAAAATCAAAGCGCCGTTGCCCCCGCATATGCGTAAAACTTGGGAGTTTTTCGGATTCGATGCGAACGCGAATCCAGATCCGTTCCCGGACGCGTAGGGGCGTTCCAAAGCGCCGCCAAATCTGCCAAATTCGGCGCCATGACGGGTCTCGCGATTTTCGATTTCGACGGCACGCTGGTCGATAGCCAGCACGCCATTCAGGCGTGCATGGAGGCGGCGTTCGCGTCGGAAAATCTGCCGCCGCCGACGCTGCAACAGACGCATCGCATCATCGGCTTGCCGCTGGCGCAATGCTTGGCGCGCTTGTCGCCGGATAGCGACGAGGCGGCGGTGATGCGCCTCGTCGAAGCCTACAAGCACGAATTCCATGCGTTGCGCTTGCAACCGGGTTTCGTCGAGCCGATGTTCGACGGCGCGTTGGCCGCACTCGATGCGCTCGCCGCGGCCGGTTGGACGCTGGGCATCGCCACGGGCAAGAACCGGCGCGGCCTCGACGCCGTGCTCGGCTCGCATGGTTTGCATCCGCGCTTCGCGACGTTGCAGACGGCCGATAGCGCGCCGGGAAAACCCGACCCGACGATGATCTTCCAAGCGATGGAAGAAGCGGGCTTCGGCCCCGAAAACACCGTGATGATTGGCGATACGGTGTTCGACATGGCGATGGCCCGCAACGCGAAAGTGCGCGGGCTCGGCGTGTCGTGGGGCTATCACGCCGAAAACGAATTGATCGAGCACGGGGCCGAGCGCGTATTGGCGGATTTCGCCGATCTGCTGCCCGCCCTCGCGCGATAGGAAAAGGAGACACGCCATGAAAGCTTTGAAATGGATCGTCATCGGCCTCGTC
>JAIUNH010000467.1 GCA_020161965.1 Pseudomonadota bacterium | reverse complement strand
GGCTCGAAGCACTGGTCGCGCGTTCGGAAAAGAACCTCGCCGCGATCGAAGCCTGGGCCGCGAAAACGCCCTGGGTCGGTTTCCTCGCCGAAGACAAGGCGATCCGCTCCTGCACCTCGGTCTGCTTGGTTATCAAGGACCCGGCGGTGACCGCACTGGACGCCGACGCCAAGGCCGCCTTCTCCAAGAAGATGGTCGCGATGCTGGAGGCCGAAAAGGTCGCCTACGACATCGACGCCTATCGCGATGCGCCCCCGGGCCTTCGCATTTGGGCCGGTGCGACGGTGGAAACCGCCGATCTCGAGGCGCTGTTCGGTTGGCTCGACTGGGCCTTCGCCGAAGCCAAAGCATCGCTGCCCAAAGCGGCCTGATCCTTTCCCGTTTTCTCGAAACGGCGCGGCAATCCGCGCCCGGAGTGTACCCATGCCCAAGGTTCTTATTTCCGACGCTTTGTCCCCGCGCGCGGTCGAAATCTTCAAGGAGCGCGGCATCGACGTCGATCTCAAAGTCGGCCTGAAGCCGGACGAGCTCAAAGCCATCATCGGCGAATATGACGGCCTTGCGATCCGTTCGGCGACGAAGGTCAACAAGGACATCCTCGCCGCCGCGACGCATTTGAAGGTCATCGGCCGTGCGGGTATTGGCGTCGACAATGTCGATGTGCCCGCCGCCACTTCGCGCGGCATCGTCGTGATGAACACGCCGTTCGGCAATTCAATCACGACCGCCGAACACGCGATCGCGCTGATGATGGCGCTCGCCCGTCAGCTTCCCGCCGCCGACAAATCGACCCAGGCCGGCAAGTGGGAAAAGAACCGCTTCATGGGCGTGGAAATCACCGGCAAGACGCTCGGCCTGATCGGCTGCGGCAATATCGGTTCGATCGTCGCCGAGCGCGCCTTGGGCTTGAAGATGAAGGTCGTCGCGTTCGATCCGTTCCTGACGGCCGAGCGCGCGAAGAATCTCGGCGTCGAGAAGGTCGAACTCGACCAGCTTCTGCCGCGCGCCGATTTCATCACGCTGCATACGCCGTTGACCGAGCAGACGAAGAACATCCTCGACGCTAAGGCGTTGGCCAAGACCAAGAAGGGCGTGCGGATCATCAACTGCGCGCGCGGCGGCCTGATCGTCGAAGACGATCTGAAGGCGGCGTTGGATTCGGGCCATGTCGCGGGTGCCGCACTCGACGTGTTCATGGTGGAACCCGCCAAGGAACATGCACTTTTCGGCCGCGACGATGTGGTCTGCACGCCGCATCTGGGTGCGGCGACCAGCGAAGCGCAGGAGAACGTCGCGTTGCAAGTCGCCGAGCAGATGTCGGATTTCCTGCTGACGGGCGCGGTCACCAACGCCGTCAACATGCCGTCGGTCTCGGCCGAGGACGCGCCGAAGCTTCAGCCTTATATGAAGCTCGCGACCGATCTTGGCCGTTATCTCGGCCAGTTGCAGGACGATAACGTCAAGGCGATCGCCATCGAATACGAAGGTGCGGTCGCCAATCTCAACACCAAGCCGCTCACGGCCTGCGTGCTCGCCGGGTTCCTCGGCGTGAAGATGGAAAGCGTCAACTCGGTGTCGGCCCCGGCCGTCGCGCGCGAGCGCGGCATCGGTGTGACCGACATGCGCCACGACCGCACCTCCGATTATCCCACGCTGATCCGCGTGACGGTCGAATCGGAAGGGCAGAAGCGCATCATCGCGGGCTCGCTGTTCGGCCAGGCGAAGGCGCGCATCGTGCAGATCGCCGAAGTGCCGATCGAAGCCGAGTTCGCGCCGCATATGCTCTATGTCCGCAACCAGGACAAGCCGGGCTTCATCGGCGCGATCGGCCGGTTGTTCGGCGATGCGGGCATCAACATCGCGTCGTTCCATCTCGGCCGCACCTCGGCCGGCGCCGACGCGATCTGCCTGATCGCGGTCGATCAGCCGCCGTCGGAAACCGTGCTCACGAAAATCCGCGCGCTGCCCCAAGTGCTGCGCGTGCGGGCACTGGCCTTCTAAGCGAACGTTCATCGCGACGAAGAATGAAGGCGGGCACCGAAAGGCGTCCGCCTTTTTCGTTGGGCGACTTGTGTTGACACCATTATGGTGGCACTCTCTATTGTATGGAGAAGCGGCGCCCGGCTTACGATCTGGCGGCGGTCCGGCGGGTTCTGGGGCGCGCCGAAACATTGGCGATGACTGGAACGGCGCTGCGCGACGCGCTGGCTTTAGGCTTTGCGCGTCACGAAGTGGCTTCCGCCATTCGAGGCATGGATCGGTCGATGTTCGTCAAATCGATGACGACTTATGCCGATCACCGTGTTTGGCAGGATGTCTATCATGTGCCGGCGGAAGGCTTCGTTCTTTACGTGAAGTTCCAAGCGGACGTCGTGACCGAGTTCCGCGTCATGTCGTTCAAGGAGAAGTGACGATGAAGGCAAAATCAAGTGACCTGCCCGCGACGCTGCGCTCGCCGGAAACCGGCGCGAAGCTGCGGCGTGGCGTGCGGCCCTTTGTCGTCCGCTACAAAGGATTGTCGATGACGGTCGATCTGCCCGGGTATTACGCGAAGGCGTCGAAGGAATCGATCCATGTCGGCGACGACATGGCGGCGACCGATCGCGCGCTGCGCGTATTGAAGGAGCGCGCCGATGGCGTCCCGGCGCCCGATACGATCCGGCGCATCCGGAAAAGCCTGAAGCTCAGTCAACGCGCGGCGGGCGCGCTGTTTCGGGTGGGGCCAAATGCATTCGACAAATACGAGCGTGGCCTGATCGAGCCGAGCGGCCCGACGATTCAGTTGCTTGGCTTGTTGTCGCGCCGCGCGGAACTTGTTGAGGAACTTCGCGCGGGGGCTGCGAAGACGCGCGTCAAACGTGCCGCTTGATGGTGCGCGCGAGCAGCGCGTAGGCCGCGACGACGAGCGCGGCTTGGATCGCCATCGCTTCGCGCGTTGGGTTGCCCGCGAGTGTTGCGAGCCAAGTTGGCACATCCGCGCCGGCGATCGGCAGCAGGCCGAGTGTTTGGAATTCGCCGACCGACGCGGCGATCAAACGCATCGCCACGGCGAAGAGTGCAAGCGCCACGAAGATTCGTGCCGAGGCGGCGGTGCGACGGCGTAGCACGCGCGTCGCGGCTGCCAGCATCAGCGCCGCTCCGCTCGCCGCCGCGATAGCGGGGGCGAGACTGCCAAACTCGTTCGCCGTGTTTTGAACCGCCTCCACCATTTTCCATCTCGATATGCAATTGCGACTTATTCGCAATATAGGATAATTGAGGCAGATTAAAAGGGTGGTGGATGCGGGCGGCTGGCGGAGTCGGGGTCCCGCCTGCCGTCGCCGACCGAAATTGTCCGCAACGGCAAACCAAGCGGGCCGACGCGCGGCGCGAAGCCTCAACATAAGCCTATGAAATAGCGACAAAATAAGGAGAGGCGCAGCGCGATAAGGGGCGACGCTTCGCCGGGTCTTGGCCGGGCGCCCGAAACCCGCTACACACCCCCGGAAAAGCCGGTCGGCCAAAAGGTCGGGCGCGTTTTTC
>JAIUNH010000466.1 GCA_020161965.1 Pseudomonadota bacterium | reverse complement strand
GCGCTTGGTGACGGACCGGTTCGATTCCGCGTCCCGGATCGCGACCATCGGCGCCCCCTTGCTGGTCGTCCATGGCGCACGCGATACGCTCATTCCCATCGCGCATGGAAGGGCGCTTTTCGACCTCGCCAAGCCCCCGAAAACCTTCGTGGAATTGCCCGATCGCGGCCATGGCGATATGGCCGGGCCGGAATTCGAAGCCGGGTTGATCGAATTCCTGGGATCGCTTGCGCTTTCGCGCCCGGCGCCATAAACATCGGGCATGGCCGACGCTCAACCCGCGAAACCCGCCGCTCCCGCCGCGAAGCTCGACGAGCGACGCAAGATGGAGCTTCAGAACACGCTGAACCGCATCAGCATCATCGCGGGTATTTTCGACACGCGCATGGGTTCGGTGAACTGCAAGCCGTTCCACGCGATCCGCGAGTTGATGGATATCTATATCGCCGGCGCCATCCGCGCGCTGTCGGGCGGGCGCGACTATCTCGATAACGGGATCGAGTTGAAGGACGAGGAACGCGCCGGCGTCGAAACGCTGATCCTCAAGATCTACGGCGACGTCGCCAAAAAAGACGCGGCTCCCGAAAAGTCCTAACGGGCGCGCACGCGCCACACGCGGCAATTCGTCATGCTCTGGTGTTCGAACACGTAGAGCGTGCCCGGACGTTCCACATTGCGATAATCGGCGAGATCGTTCGAGCCAGCTTGCGCGGCGCCGTAGGTCTGGCCCGCGAGCACGACGGTCGCGCGATGCTGTTCGAATTGGCCGAAATCGCGTTTGCGGCATTCGGCCGACGCGCGCGCATCGTAGGTGCCAAGTTCGGCGAGCGGCTTGGGGCTGCGCAGCAGCACGGTGCGCGGGCGCGCTTGTTCGGGAATGCGCTGCGCTTCGATATTGGGCCGCACGCCGCTATCGAAAGGGCGCGTCATATGCCCGTCGCGCGTGCGCGTCATATCGGTCGCCGATGCCGGTAAAACGGCGGCGAATAGGATCGCGGCGAGGATCGGTGGAGCGCGCATTTTCCAACTCTATGCGATCGGCCGCCGATCTCCTAAAGTTGGACCATGGACGGCATCGATATCCGCCCCGGCATGCGCTTCGCGAGCCAGCAGACCTATGAATGGGAAGTGGCCGAACTGGTCACCGACGGCGTGTCCGTGCCCCATGCGCGGCTGCGCGCCCTTTACGATCCCGACGTGACGCGGCTGGTCGCCTGCGCCGTTCTGGCCAATCCCGCCCGCTTCAAGCCTTTGAATTCCTGAGATTTCCAGGCCCGTTTCGGGAGGGGGATTGACTCCGGCCATTTATTACGTATTTTAATAAATATTGATTAGACTTGCGGAGAATCCCGTGTCTTTCGCCGCGGACAGCACATTTCAGCAAGGAGCCGAGCTCGGCGAGCGCCGCTATTTGGTGGCGACGCTGCTGATCGATGCCTGGCTGCCGCGCGCGATGGAACGCGACCTCGCCGCCGCCGAGCGCAAGGCGATGTATTGGAGCGAGATTTACGGGCCGCGCCGCACCCGCATTTCGGAGATCTTCGTGCCCGGCGCGACCAGCGGCCCGCGCGTCGCGACCACGCCACCTCCGCCGCCACCGCCGCGTCCCCGGCCGCAACCGCAAGCCACGGCGCGCGAAACCGTCGAACCCGAAAAGCCGCGCGCACGCGAAACGCGGCGCGGCGGCATGCTCGCCCTGCTCGATCGGCCGATCGACCCCGCCTACGCCAAGGCGATGTGCGATCTGTTCTTGCTCTATATCGCGAGCAAATTGCTGGAGCGGATGTTCGGCACGTTTCCGATCTGAGACGCCGCAAACGAACGGCGCCCCAGATCGGCCGCACTTAGGCTTGCATCAGCAACCCGAGAAGCTGCTTCTGCAGATCGTCCGAATTCGACGAATTGTCGCTCGAATTCGCGTTCGAGAACCACGATGCGAAATCCGGCTGCGTCAGACTCTGCGCCTGGCTGTAGGCCTGCATGCCGCGTTCGTGATGCGCGTGATTGGCGCGCATCGTCTTGTCGAAGGTCTCGAACTCCGTCGACGACAATTTACCGTCGCCGTCCGTATCGGCGGCGGCGAAGGCTTCTTCGGCCTTCTGCGCGCGCTCGCTCGATTTCGGCCCATGCGCTTCGCCGAACGCCTTCAGCTCGGCAGCACTGACCGTGCCGTCGCCGTCGGTATCCATCTCCGACATCATGTCGGCGGCAGATTTGCTTTCGCTTGGCGGGGCACCCGGCGGGGGCGGGGGCGGGCCGAAAGCGCCTTGGGCGCCATCGGATTCCTGCGCGCCCAGCAAGGCCGACTGCATCTGCGACGACAGGCTGTCGGCGAAGGATTTGAGTTCGGTTTTGGACACCGAACCATCGCCGTCGGAATCGATCGACGAAAACAAATCCTCGAGACTCGCACCCGCGTTCGACTCTTCGGTCGACGTGGAACGCGTTTGGAAATAGGACGAAACGCTCGCGTAGCTGCTGTATCCGGAAATCGACGTCATTGAACAATCCTTCCCGTTGGAAAAAACGGCGCCGCGAAAGCGCCGCGAGGGAAGGAAATTCAATGCCCATGCCCGGCAACGAAATGTACGGGCTGGAATTCTGCGAACGATTTCGGGGGAAGACGTTACGTTGCGTTACGTCGAAGGCGGCGAGCGCCGCGCGTCCGGCAAAACCTGCCGGGACGATATTGCCGCATCAGATCAAAAGATCGATGCCTTGGATCTGGGTGATGTCACCGTCGAGGGTGCCGGTACCCGCTTGCATCAGCTGCACGGCCACGTTCGTCGATCCGTCGCCGTTCGCCGCCGCGTCGGCGGCGGCCAGGAAACGCTGGATGTAGCGATCGACGTATTTCTCGTCCTTGGCCTTGGATACGTCGAACTGCCGGCCGAAGACCTGGGCTTGCGTCTCCACGCTTTGCACCGCCGTTTCCAGCGGGATGTTGCCGACCTTGGTGACGACGGCGCGCAGCGTGTTGTCACCCAGCACCGAATAGATGTCGGAGATCGAGCCGATATTGTTTTTGAAATACTGCGCTTGACGCAAAGTGGTATTCTTGTTGCCAAGGTCGATTTCGTAGCTCGCCTTCTCGTAGCGCGCTTCGGTGCCGCCGATGAAGGACTCGCTTTGGATGCTCGACAGCCCGCCGGCCTTGAAGTTCAGCGCCTGCGCCAATTGCTGGAAGCGCGTATCCGACATGCGATTGGCCAGCGAATTCGTATCGGTCAGATCGGATTCGGCGACCTTACGCAGCTTGCCGGTATTGCCGATCTCCGATTCCAAGCCATAGGCGGTCAGGATGTAGTTCAGCAGCTTGTAGTTCTTCGGCTCGAACAGCTCGTCGGTGCTTTTCAGCTTCGCGACCGACGATTCGAAATTCGCGTTGGCGGCATCAATCGTCTTCTGGTTCTGCTTCACGTAACGCGCGATACGGACATCCTCCGATGTCTTGGACATCTGATACCAGGACGTCAGCGCCGAACTGCTCGATGCAATGGAGTAGGTCATACGCGGAAATCTA
>JAIUNH010000465.1 GCA_020161965.1 Pseudomonadota bacterium | reverse complement strand
GTCGTTGGCGCCGATCACGAACGCGACATCGGCTTGCGCGAAGTCGCGGTTGATGTCGTCGAGTTCGAACACCTCGTCATAGGGCACGTTGGCTTCGGCCAGCAGCACGTTCATGTGGCCGGGCATGCGGCCCGCGACGGGATGGATGGCGTAGCGGACGGTCACACCTTCCTTCTTCAGCGTGTCGGCCATTTCGCGCAGCGCGTGCTGCGCCTGCGCGACCGCCATGCCGTAGCCGGGAACGATGATGACCGAGCTCGCGTTCTTCATGATGAACACGGCGTCGTCGGCCGAGCCCTGCTTGACCGGGCGCTGTTCCTTGGCGGCACCGCCGCCGGCGGATGCACCCGCCGCGTCGGTGCCGAAGCCGCCGAGGATCACGTTGAAGATCGAGCGGTTCATCCCCTTGCACATGACATAGGAGAGGATGGCGCCCGACGAGCCGACCAGCGCGCCCGTGACGATCAACAGCGAGTTCTGCAGCGTGAAGCCGATGCCGCACGCGGCCCACCCCGAATAGGAGTTGAGCATCGAGACGACGACGGGCATGTCCGCACCGCCGATCGGCAGGATCAGCAGGAAGCCGAGCAGCAGCGACAAGGCGACCAGCGCCCAGAACGCGACCGGGCTGCCGGTCATCGACAGCCACACGATATTGGCGACGATGGCGATGCCCAGCAGCGCGTTGAATTGGTGCTGCATCGGGAACTGCAACGGCGCGCCCGAAACGAGGCCCTGGAGCTTCGCGAAGGCGACGACCGAGCCGGTGAAGGTGACGGCGCCGATCGCCGTGCCCAACGCCATTTCGATCAGCGACGCGGCCTTGATCGCACCCGGCACGCCGATGCCGAAGCTTTGCGGCGAATAGAGCGTGGCGGCCGCCACGAACACGGCCGCAAGACCGACCAGCGAGTGGAACGCGGCCACGAGCTGGGGCAGCGCGGTCATCTGGATGCGCATCGCCACGAACGTGCCGATGGCGCCGCCGATCAGGATGCCCGCACCGATCACGGCGTAGTTGCCCATGCCGGGTGCTGCGAGGGTCGTGGCGATGGCGATGGCCATGCCGACGATGCCCCAAAGGTTGCCGCCGCGCGCGGTCTCGGGACTGGCGAGGCCGCGCAAGCTCATGATGAAGCAGATCGAAGCGGCGAGATAAAGAAGCGAGGAGAGTGTGGCGGTCATGGCTGTTTCCTTCCGCTCACTTCTGCTTCTTCTTGAACTTGCCCAGCATGCGCTGGGAAACGACGAACCCGCCGAAGATGTTGACCGAGGCGAGCACGACCGCGAGGAACCCCATCGTCTGGCTGAAGCCGACATGCGAGGCGCCGGCGGCGAGCAAGGCGCCGACGATGATGACGGAGGAGATCGCGTTGGTCACCGCCATCAGCGGCGAGTGCAAGGCGGGGGTCACGCGCCAGACGACGTAGTAGCCGACGAAGGTCGCGAGGACGAGGACGGTCAGGCCCATCGTCAGCGCGTCGACGCCCGTGGATTGCGCGGGGGCTTGCGTGGCGGCGGTGAAGGCCAGCTCCTTGGCGCGCAGCGCAAGCGCCGCGGCGTCGTTGGCGAGCTGGTTGGCGAGGGTCGCGGGATCGGACATGTCTTTGTCTCCCGTATTACTGAGCGGCCGCCGGGGCGGGCGCGAAAGCGGCGTGAACGATCTGGCCGTCCTGCGTCAGCAGGCTGCCTTTGACGATCTCGTCCTCGCGGTCGAGCTTCAGCGTGCCGTCCTTTTGGACGATCAGCTTGAGATACTCCGCGAGATTGCGCGCATAGAGCGACGAGGCGTCAACGGCGAGGCGCGAGGGCACGTTGGCGTAGCCGACGATCTTCACGCCGTGTTTGACGACGATTTTCCCGAGTTCCGCACCTTCGCAATTGCCGCCGTTTTCGACCGCGAGGTCGATGACGATCGAGCCCGGCTTCATCGACGCGACCATCGCGTCGCTGACAAGGCGCGGCGCGGGACGGCCGGGGATCAACGCCGTGCAGATCACGACGTCCATCTTCTTGATCGTTTCGGCGATCAAGGCCGCTTGCTTGGCTTTGTACGCGTCCGACATTTCCTTGGCGTAACCGCCCGAGGTTTCGGCCTGGCGCACTTCTTCGTCGTCAACGAACACGAAATTGGCGCCCAAGCTTTCGACCTGTTCCTTGGCGGCCATGCGCACGTCGGTCGCGGAGACGACGGCGCCGAGGCGGCGCGCGGTCGCGATGGCTTGCAAGCCAGCCACGCCCGCCCCCATGACCATGACCTTGGCCGGGGCGACCGTGCCCGCGGCCGTCATCATCATCGGGAAGGCGCGGCCGAATTGCTCGGCGGCGTCGATCACGGCTTTGTAACCGGCGAGATTCGCCTGGCTCGACAGCACGTCCATCGATTGCGCGCGGGTGATGCGCGGCACCAATTCCATCGCCACGGCGACGATATTGCGCTTGGCGTAATCGGCGACCTGCTCGCGATTGCGATAGGGGTCGAGCTGCGAGATCAGCACCGTGCCGGGCTTCATCGCGGCGAGTTCGTCCGTGCCTTCGGCCGCCGTCAGCGGACGCGCGACCTTCAGCACGATATCGGCCTGGGCCAGCAGGGCGGCGTTGTCCGATACGATCTCGGCGCCTGCATCGATAAAGGCTTGATCGGTAATCGCGGCCGTTGTGCCCGCACCGGCCTCGACCAGGAAGGTTAGCCCCAGCGGTTTCATGCGTTTGATCGCATCGGGGGTCGTGGCGACGCGCGCTTCGTAGGCGCGGCGCTCTTTCGGGATCGCGACTTTCATTTCCGGCTCCGGGGCATGACGGGCTCCGTGGGCATTCCTGCCCCTTTGTGTCGTGTTAATTCCCCCGGGGGGAGGGGGTACGGAAGAGGGGCGACAATGCCAACCGACCTTGGCTTTGCCAAGTCCGGAATTCGCATGGCCGATCCGCAACTTAAGGCCGATCCCGCGAGCCGGGCCGCCGCCCGGCGATACCGCCGCCGCAACTGTTGCCGGATCGGACGCGGTATGGCAATCTCCGGGTGTAGCCAGAATGGCTGCGCTTAGGACCCGAGAATCATGTCCAACTCCGTGAACACCAATCTTGGTGCGGTGACCGCACTTGCGTCGCTGCGCGCCACGCAAGCGCATATCGCCGTCAGTTCGAAGCTGGTGCAGACCGGCTATCGGGTCGCCGACGCGATGGACAACGCGTCGACCTTCTCGGTCGCGCAAGGGATACGCGGCAATCTTCAGGCGTTTCGTGCGGTGCAGGCGTCGCTCGCCAACGGGCTGGGTTTGGCCGACGTCACGCGCACGGCGCTGGAATTGATGACCGACGTGGTCAATCAGATCCGCACCAAGGCGATCCAGCTCGCCGACGGCTCGGTCACCGGCACCGCCCGCACCACCTATTTCAACGATTTCGGCCAGGTCGCGGATCAGATCCAGCGCTATATCGGCCAGGCGAATTTCAACGGCGTCAATCTGCTGTCGTCGGGCTCGGCGACGCGGACCTTCATCGCCGATACCGAACTCGGCCGATTGCAGCTGA
>JAIUNH010000464.1 GCA_020161965.1 Pseudomonadota bacterium | reverse complement strand
ACGCGGCAATCAAACGATTCTCGCGCGATCTGGCTGTCGGCGGCGTGATGGTCAATGAAGGGCCGGATTTCCGCGCCGAACATGTGCCGTTCGGCGGCATCAAGCGTTCGGGCTTGGGGCGCGAGGGTGTGCGCATCGCGCTACGCGAAATGTCGGAGCCCAAAGTCGTGATTGATTGAGGGGGTGGGGATGCGGCTTGGCATATTCGGCGCATCGGGACGCGTGGGCACGCGGATGGTGGAACTCGCCTTGTCGAGCCCGGGGATCGAGCTTGCAGCCGTGTTCGTGCGGCCGGGATCGCCGCTGTCGGGCATGCCGGTCGCAGGCCGCAGTATCGAGTATCGACCCGCGGATGCGGCGATGAAAAGCCATTGCGACGTGATCGTCGATTTCTCGACCCCGGCGGCGACGCTCGGCTTCCAGGCGATGCTGGGGCAAAAGCCGATCCCGATGGTGATCGGCACGACCGGCTTCTCGTCCGAAGAGGAAACGCAACTCGATAGCTACGCCGCGTTTCGGCCGTTGTTGATCGGCGCCAATTTCGCGCATGGCTTCGAGGCGTTCCGTCGAGCGGCGATCGATTTTGCCGGCCGCATAGCCCAGGCCGAGGCGTCGGTCAGCGAGACCTACCACGCGCGCAAGAAAGCCGAGCCGTCGGGTACCTCGCTGCAATTGGCGAACGCCTTGCGCGATGCGCGCAGCCAGGTGATGGGCTTCGCCGCACCCGAACCGCCGATCACCGTGCATCGCGAAGGCGACACGGTCGGCGTTAACGAGATTCGTTTCGACATGGGATCGGCGACCGCAAAGCTCGTCTATCGCGTGCACACCTTGGCCGCTTATGCCGAAGGCGCACTTGCCGCGGCGGAATGGCTGATCTCCAAACCACGCGCCAATGGGCGCTACAGCCCGGCCGACACGCTCGGCGGCTGAGACATGAAAGGATCGCAAACCATGGCAGATCTCGCACGGCGCTTTTCGGGCGTCTTCACGGCATTGGTGACACCCTTCCGCGACGGCACCGTTGACCATCCCGCGTTCGACAAACTGGTCGAGCGCCAGATCGCGGCCGGAATCGCGGGACTCGTTCCCGTCGGCACGACGGGCGAGGCCGCGACATTGTCCGACGACGAAGCCGCCGATTTGATCGCGCGGACGGTGGCACTCGCCAAGGGCCGCGCGATGGTCGTCGCGGGGGCCGGCGCCAACGACACGCGCAAAGCGGTCGAGAAGGCGCAGAAGGCTGAAAAAGCCGGTGCGGACGCGCTGCTCGTCGTCACCCCTTATTACAACAAGCCGAGCCAAGCGGGTTTGATCGCGCATTATGCGGCGGTGGCGCAAGCGACCGCGCTGCCGATCATGCTCTATTCGGTGCCGGGCCGCTGCGGCGTGGAGATCACACCCGAGACCTGCGCCACGTTGATGGCGCGCCACGCCAATATCGTCGCGATCAAGGAAGCGGGCGGCGATCCCGCGCGCGTCACGCGGTTGCGCCGGGTTTGCGGCGATAAGCTGATCATCCATTCCGGCGACGACGCGCTGACATTGCCGTTCCTGTCGCTGGGCGCATGCGGCGTCACCAGCGTCGTGTCGAACGTGGCACCCCGCGAGATGGTCGCGATGCTCGAAGCGTGGCGCAAGCGCGACACGGAGATGGCGCTGCGCTTGTTCGACGCGGTCGCCGAGCTGACCGACGGCATGTTCGTCGAATCCAATCCGGGGCCGGTGAAGGCCGCGCTGGCATTGGCCAATCTCGCCGGGCCGGAATTGCGCTTGCCGATGGTCCCGGTCTCCGACGCCAATCGCGACAAGCTATCGGGCATAATGGGCCGCTACGCGCGCGCGGCTTCGGCCTTACTGGATCCACGCTGATCCGCGGCGCGAACGGGGAGCGATGGCGCGATGACGAACTACCAATGGGATTTCTTCACGGTCTGGCAGAACTACGACCTGTTCCTTTACGGAATGTGGATCACGGTCGTCTATACGTTCGGCTCGATCTTCTTCGGCGTGGTCATCGGTTTTATGACGTGCGCCGCGCGGCTTTCAAGCTGGCGCAGCTTGCAGGCGATCGCGCGGATCTATCAGGAGATCTTCCGCTGTTCGCCGCTGCTGGTGCAGTTGCTGTGGTTCTATTACGCCTTTCCGTTGCTGGTCGGCGGGTCGATCGACAATCGCGTCGCGGCGATGCTGACGCTCTCGCTCTATGTCGGCTCGTTCTATGCCGAGATTTTCCGGGGCGGCATCGTATCGATCGATCGCGGTCAGCGCGAAGCCGCCGCCGCGATCGGCATGAGCCCGTGGCAGTCGATGGTGCGTATCATCCTGCCGCAGGCGTTGAAGCGAATGCTGCCGTCCTTCATCAACCAATCGATCATCCAATTCAAGAACAGCTCGCTTGTATCGGTGATCTCGGTCGCGGATCTCGCCTATATGGCGGCGGTCGTGAACGGGCAAACCTATCGGCCGCTCGAATCCTACACGGTTATGGCAGCACTCTATATCGCCTTGCTGTTGCCGTTGACCCAGATCGCCGATTGGGTCGAACGACGCTTGCGGGCGAGCGATTGAAGGGAATGCGGGATATGACCACGACATCGAACGATGCGGTCCTCGCGGCCGTCGGTTTGCGCAAAAGCTACGGCGCGCTCGAAGTCCTGAAAGGGCTCGATCTCACGCTCGCACGCGGCGAGGTCGTCGCGCTGATCGGCCCGTCGGGCTCGGGCAAGTCGAGCTTCATCCGCTGCCTCAACATGATGGAGACGCCGAGCGGCGGCGACATTCTGTTCCGCGGACGCAAGGTCGGCGACAAGTTCCGCGATGCGGGCGAGACGATCGGCATCGGCACGCTGCGCCGCCAGGTCGGCATGGTGTTCCAGCACTTCAATCTGTTTCCGCACAAGACGGTGCTGCAGAACGTGACCGAGGGGCCGATCGTGGTGTGCAAGACGCCGCGCAAAGAGGCCGAGGATCGCGCGCGTGAATTGCTGGCCAAGGTCGGGCTCGCGGACAAACATGCGGCCTATCCCAACCATCTTTCCGGCGGGCAGAAGCAGCGCGTGGCGATCGCGCGTGCGCTGGCGATGGACCCGCAAGTGCTGCTGCTCGACGAAGTGACCAGCGCGCTCGATCCCGAATTGGTGGGCGAGGTGCTGACCGTGATCCGTCAATTGGCGGAGGCGGGAATGACGATGGCGATCGTCACGCATGAAATGGCCTTCGCGGCAGACGTGGCAAGCCGCGTGTTGTTTCTCGACCAAGGCGTGATCGCGGAGAACGGTTCGGCGCAGGATGTGATCCTGAAACCGACCAATCCGCGCCTTCAAGCCTTCGTCGCGCGGTTCAGGGGGTAGGGACATGGGTGATTTCCGCGTCACAATCTTCGGGGCGGGCAATCTGGGTGCGGCGCTGGCCGCGCATTTGACGCGCGGACCGGGCGGCTTCGCGGTCGAGATCCTCGATCCGTCGGAGCAAGCGCTCGACAGACTGCGCGATCTCGATCTGCCGGTTACCTTGCGCTTGTTGCCGCGCGAGGAT
>JAIUNH010000463.1 GCA_020161965.1 Pseudomonadota bacterium | reverse complement strand
TGTCGGCGTTTTCCCGGTTCGGATCGTCGGCGATATCGTCGGTCGCGCGGGCGAACGCATAGAACGCGTGCACCGCCGCGCGATGGGCGGGGGCGATCAGCCAGGAGCCGACGGGGAAATTCTCGGTTTGGCGGGTTCTTGTCACGTGTCGATTCCGGCCGGTACACCGTCTATATAGCACCCCATGTCGGACGATACCCTCGCCCAAGCGGACCGCGACCTTCGGGGTTCCGACCCCGATCGCTGGCGCACGACCCTGTTCGCGCGCGGGGAATTGCGCGCCCGGCTGATCGCGGTCTACGCCTTCAACGCGGAGATCGCGCGGGTGCGCGAGACGGTCTCTGAGCCGATGCTGGGCCAGATCCGGCTGCAATGGTGGCGGGAGGCGCTGGACGAGATCGAGACGGGAACCAAACTCCGCAAACACCCCGTCGTTCTGGCCTTGGCGGCGGCGCGGCCGGAATTCGCGCCCTTGCGCGGCGCCATCGACGCTCGCGAACGCGATCTCGACGATCAACCTTACGCGTCGCTTGCCGAGATGGTCGATTACGCGCGCGGCGTGGGCGGCTCGATATCGCGCGCCGCTTATGGCCAGGACCATCCGTCGGCCGAGCCGATCGGCACGGCCTATGCGGTCGCCGGAATCCTGCGCGCCTTGCCGTTTTTCGCGCGTCAGCGCCGCACGCCGTTGCCCGCCGATCTGCTCGACGCCGCCAAGATCACGACCGATATGCTGCACGAGAACAAGGCGGGGCCCGCTTTGCGTTCCGTGATTGAGCCCATCGCCTTGCGCGCGCGGGAATTGCTGAACGAAGCGCGTGCGCAAAAACCGCCGCGCGACATCTTCGCCGCCGCCTTGCCGGGCAAGGTCGCGGCGTTGGCGCTCAAGCGCCTCGAAAAAGAGAATTACGATCCGTTCGCGCCCGCTTTGCGCCAACCCGCACCCGCCGATATTTGGCGGCTGTGGCTGGCACACTCACTGCGCCGCTTGTGAATTTCCAAGCCAAGCGTCCAACGCTTCGGCCGCGCGATGGGCATGGGCTTTCTTGCGGTCGAAATGTTTCTTGCCCTTGGTCGGCACGTTTTCGAGCGGCGGAAACAGGCCGAAATTGCAGTTCATCGGCTGGAAGGTCTTGGCGTCGCCCCCGCCGGTGATGTGTGCAAGCAACGCGCCGAACGCCGTGACCGGCGGCGGCGGCACGAAGGGCTGGCCCAAGGCTTCGGCGGCCGCGAAACGCCCGGCCAGCAAGCCGATCGCCGCACTCTCGACATAGCCTTCCACACCGGTGACTTGGCCCGCGAAGCGCAAATTCGGCCGCGCCTTCAAGCGAAGCCCTGCGTCCAGCACGCGCGGCGAGTTGATGAAGGTGTTGCGATGAATGCCACCCAGGCGCGCGAACTCGGCATTCGCCAAAGCCGGGATCATCCGGAATACGCGGCTTTGCTCGCCGTATTTCAACTTGGTCTGGAAACCGACCATGTTGAACAACGTGCCCAGCGCATTGTCCTGGCGTAGCTGCACGACCGCATAGGGCCGACGCTCGGTAGCCGGATCGCGCAAGCCCACGGGCTTCATCGGCCCGAATCGCAAAGTTTCGATCCCGCGTTCCGCCATCACTTCGATCGGCAGGCAGCCTTCGAAATAGGGCGTATCTTTTTCCCAGTCTTTGAACTCGGTCTTCTCGCCCGCGCGCAAGGCGGCGATGAACGCCTCGTACTGGTCCTTGTCCATCGCGCAATTGACGTAGTCCTTGCCGTCACCTTTGTCCCAGCGCGACTGCAACCAAGCTTTGGAGAAGTCGATACTATCCTTGTGGATGATCGGCGCGATCGCGTCGAAAAAGGCGAGGGAGTCTTCGCCCGTCGCTTCGCGGATCGCCTGCGCCAAAGCGGGCGAGGTCAGGGGGCCGGTCGCGACGATGGTGCTGCCCCATTCTTCGGGCGGCAGACCGGCGACTTCCTCGCGGCGGATATCGATCAAGGGCTCGGCCTCGATCGCATCGGTCACGGCTTGGGAGAAACCTTCGCGGTCGACGGCAAGGGCGGCCCCGGCGGGGACGCGGTGTGCATCGGCCGCCTTCAGCACCAGAGAGCCCGAAAGCCGCAATTCGCGGTGCAGCAGGCCAACGGCGTTGGCTTCCCATTCGTCCGAGCGGAAGGAATTGGAGCAGACCAACTCGGCGAATTTCGGCGTCTGATGCGCCTCGGTACCGCGAACGGGCCGCATTTCGTGCAGAATCACGGGCACGCCGGCCTTGGCCAGCGCCCAGGCGGCTTCGGACCCGGCCAAGCCGCCGCCCACCACATGTACGGGTTTTTGCGTCATCTGCTATTCTCATAGCCCTAGACGGAGTCAGGTTCAACGCATGCCGAAAACCTATAACCCCGCGACCATCGCGAAGCCCACGGGCCGCTATCAACACGCGATCGAGGTGAAACAGGGCGCGCGCACGCTCTATCTCTCGGGGCAGGTCGGGAATTTGCCCGATGGCTCGGTCCCCAAAACGATCGAAGCGCAGGCGGCGGCGGTATGGGCGAATATCGGCGCGATCCTGGCCGATGCCGGCATGGGGTTCGCGGATCTGATCAAGATCACGATCCTGCTGACCGATAAAAGCTACATCCTGCCGAGCCGCACGGCGCGCGACAAAGCCTTGGGCGATATCCGGCCGCCGGCCTCGACGCTGATGATCGTCTCGGCATTGGCGAGCCCCGATTTCATGATTGAGATCGAAGCGATCGCGGCCAAGGAATGATGCGTCGTCTCGCCCTCTGTCTCGTGCTGCTCGCCGGGCCGGTTTTGGCGCAAACGCCGGGCCCGGTGCCCGAGCGTTTACCGCCGCCGGCACCGCCGCCGCGCGTGGCCGAGGATTTTCTGCAAGGCAAGGCGGAGTTTGCGAAGAACAATCTCGGCCCCGCTTATCTGCTGCTGCTGCCCTTCGCGCAACGCGGCAATCCGGAAGCGCAATTCATCATTGGCAGCATCTCGGATACCGGGGGCGGAGGCATCGACCTCGATCCGCGCGAAGCGGCGCGCTGGTATCGCTTGGCCGCCCAGCGCGATTGGGCGCCCGCGCATTATCGTCTCGCCAAATCCTATGCCGCCGGGCGCGGCGTTGAGTTGTCGTCCGATCGGGCACTCGATCATTTGCAACGCGCGGCCGATCTGAACTTCACGCCCGCGATCCTGGATCTGGCGGGTTTGCTCGATGACGGGCGCGGCGTCGTCGCCGACCGCGAAAAAGCGTTTGCCTGGTACAAGCGCGCCGCCGATCTCGGCAATACCGAGGCGCGGTTCCTGGTGGGCGAGCGCACCTATCGCGGCGACGGCACGCCGGAGGATCGCGACCTCGCCAAGGAATGGTACGGGCTCGCCGCCGCGCGCGGCCATCCCGGTGCCATGTTCCGCTTGGCGCAGATCGGCTTCGGCCGCGACATGGGCGTGGATTATCGCATCAACGCCTATTTCCAGCTGACCATGGCGATCCAGCGCGGCGGCCCGGCGATCCGTGCGGAAGCGCAATCGCTGCGCGACCAGTTGAACCGAA
>JAIUNH010000462.1 GCA_020161965.1 Pseudomonadota bacterium | reverse complement strand
ATGTGTCTGCGGAAGTAAGAGCGCTGAAGCAACCGCGCCCGGTCGGCCGCCCTAGTCTTGCGGAGGCCGAAGATGTGCGCCGGCTCCTGCTCGATGCGGCGCTGGCGCTGATCGAAGTCGAAGGCGTGGAAGGCTTCTCGCTGCGCGAATGCGCGCGGCGCGCGGGCGTTTCCCACGCGGCACCGGCGCATCATTTCGTCGATAAAGCGGGTTTGCTGACCGAATTCGCGGCCGAGGCGTTCGACGAGCTTGGCCGTACGATCGAGCGGCGCACGCTGCGCACGACGGGCGCGCCCGCCAAGCGATTCCGCGAGACGGCATTGGGCTACATCGAGTTCGCGATCGGCAATCGGTCGCGCTTCCAGCTGATGTTCCGCTCCGACGTCGTCGACGTCACGTCGATTCGTTTGCGCTCGGCGTTCGACGCTTGCCATCAGCGCATCTACGGCGCGATGGCCGAATTGCTCGTCGGCGCCAGCGGTCCCAATGAACGCTCGGTCGCCAAGATGACCATGGCATGGGCGGCGATCCACGGCTTCGCGGTGCTCGCCCTCGACGGCGGGTTCGGCGCGATGTTCCCGGGCAAGGGTGCCGATCATGCGCGCGGCGGTACGCGCGCGATCATGGATCTCGCCGCCGGCACGGTCCGCGAAGTCGAAAAAGCCCTGAAGTCCGCCTAGGCATAGGCTTTCATCCGCGCCGAGAGTTCGTCGAGGACGGGGGTGGACACGCCCGTCAAGCGGCCAAGTTCGCGGGGCGCTTCGATCAGCGGGCCGATCTCCATCGATCTTCCGGCTTCGAAATCCTGCAGCATCGACGATTTGAAATCGCCGAGGCGATGCATGGATTCGATGCGTGCGTCGATATCGACCTCGACCTTGCAGCCGACGGCTTGCGACAATTCGACGATCTCGCGCATCGCGGCACTTCCCATCGCGCGCAATTCGGGATTGGCCAGCATCGTCGCCACGCCGCCGCGCGCCAGGACGGAGATGGGATTGAAGCTGGCGTTGTTGACCAATTTCAGCCACATCGCGTTGCGGATATCCGGGGTGATTTCGACATTCAGACCGGCCGCGCGCAACGGGACGGCCGCGCGTTCCGCATTGCCCGTCGCCGCGTCGACGTCGCCGATCACCAGCCTTTCCCCGGTCGGCCAGGAAAGATGGCCAGGGGCGGGGCGCGACACGGCCATATAAACGACCGTGCCGACGATGCGCGCGGGATCGAAAAACCGCGACAACGTTCCCGCCGGATCGACCGCCGCAATCCGCTTGCCGTCATGCGCGCCGCCTTGGCGCTGGAAATACCACCACGGCAGACCGTTGATCGCGGGCATCAGCAGCGTATCGGGCCCCATCAACGGCGCGAACAGACCGACCGCGCCCGGCCAGTCATGGGCCTTCAGCGCGCCGATCACCATGTCTTGAACGCCCGCTTGGGCGGGATCGGCGACCACGCGCGGGGCGGATTTTTCGATCCTTCCCGCGCGCGTCACCGTGAAACCGTCGCGTTCGAGTGCGGCCTTGGTGGCGCCGCGCGCGACGACGACGGGATCGTGCCCCGTCATCGCCAGCGCATGCGCGATCGCGCCGCCGATGGATCCGGCCCCGACGATCGCGATGCGCATGCTGTCTCCATACTCACTTGGCGCTGGTGATCATCCGCGACCAGCGCTGCGTCGCGTCGTCGAGATTGAACTTGGTGAAATCGACGGACACCATGTTGGCGACGTCGGCCTCGGAGAGCAAGAACATCTCCTTCAGCAGCGGATCGTTGACCAGCGCGTCGCGCGCGCGGTTGTTGATCGGCACCACGCCGCGTTCGGTCGCCAGGCCGAATTGCGTGTCGTAGGAGATGTATTCGTTGATGAAGAATTCGGCCGCACGCGCGACCGGCGTGCCTTTGACGACGCCAAGCCAGCCTTCCTTCGACAGGCCGCGCTTGGTCGGGCCGATTTTCGGATGCGTGAACTTGACCGGCAGGCCGGCGCGGCGCATCTGCACGGCGAAGCCCGCGTGCATGGTCGATGCCATGATGTCGCCCGAGTTCATCAGCGTGACCGCTTGCGCGCCCACGCGCCAGAACTGGAACGGGTTCGCCTTGCGCACGAATTCGAGTCCAGCGTCGATTTTCTCCTGCGAACCGCCTTCGTCGATCGACGCACCGACGAGCAATTGCGAAATGCCGGCCTGGGAGATGTCGATGATCGCGATCTTGCGCTGCAACGCGGGGTGCAGCAAATCGCGATAACGTTCCGGCCCCGGCACGCCGGCGGCGGCGAAACGCTCCGGATGCCAGACGATGCCTTCCTGCGTCGCCCAGCTCGCGACCTTCCATTCGTCGGAGAGGGTGGGCAGCAATTCCTTGCGGTTGGGAATATTGTCGAGATTGATTTTCTGGATGAAGCCGGCTTCGTAGGTGTCGACCCAGGTGAGATCGGCCATCTCGACCACGTCGAAGGGGGCCGCTTGGCCGCGCGCGGCGATCAGCTTGGCGAGATTGTCGCGCGGCGGGGCGGTGACGTATTCGACCTTTGCGCCCAGCGCTTCGAGCTTCACGCCCGCGTATTTGTGCACGGCGCGGTCCCAGCCGCCGCCGAACGTGGCGACGCGCAATGTCTGGCCCGCGAAGTTCGGCGTTTGCGCGCGGATCGCCGGGGCGGCCAGAAGGGCCGAAGCGGTGGTTGCACCAGCAAGAAACGAACGTCTGCCGAGTTTGCGCATGGAAACCTCCTGGAGGGGAAATGGGGGATAGGGGTCAGCCGCCGCCCGAACGCGTGAGCTGGTCGAGACCGATGGCGCGTTGCAGGAAATAGATCGCCGTGAACGAACCAAAGATGATGTAGGTCGAGATCGCAAGCAGCGATGGGTCGAAGTCGTATTCCATCAGATTGAAGATCTTCGCCGCGAAAGGCTGCATGCCCGGCCCGCCGAGGAACAGCGAGACCGGCACGTCGCCGAACGAGACGAGGAACGCGTACATGGCGCCGGCATAAACGCCGGGCATGATCAGCGGCAGCGTCACGCGCCGGAAGGTGCGCAGGCGCGTGGCGCCCAAGCTCAACGCGGCTTCCTCCAGCCGCAGATTGAAACGCTGCAACACCGCGACGACCGACCCGATCACATAAGGTGTGGCCAGGAAAAGATGCGCGATCAGCAGACCCGGCAGCGTACCGACCAAGCGCAGGCCGAATACATCGCCGATCAGATAATAGAGTTTCAGAAACGACACCCCGATCACGACCGCCGGGATCTGCAAGGGCGCGCGGAACAGCGCCGCAACGATCGCCTTGCCGCGGAACTCCGCGCGCACGAGGCCCAACGCCGCCGGCACGCCAAGCACGCTGGCGAGGAACGCCGTCGTCAATCCCAAGCCGATCGCGAGGGCGAGCGACTGGAAAAGATCGGGTGCGATTTGGAAATACCAGCGCGTGGAGAATTCCTGCGGCGGAAAATTGAGGAAGGTGCGGTTGCCGCCGTCGAACGACGCGCCGACCACGACGACCAAGGGCGCGAACAGAAACACGAACGCCGCGGCGATCCAGGCGACGGAA
>JAIUNH010000461.1 GCA_020161965.1 Pseudomonadota bacterium | reverse complement strand
TCGCCCACACCTCGACGCCCAAACGCTGCATCGGGAACACGGCCGAGGCGTTGCCGACATGGCCATAGGCGACCCAGGATTGGATCGAGAGCACGTTGCGCATGTCGGCGTTGTCCTTCCTAGACCAGACCTAGTGCGCGAAGTTCTTCGAGCATCGCGGGCGGCAAATTGGAACTGTGCTTGGCTTCCGCTTCCGTCAGATCGGGCGGGGCCGCATCGGCTTCGAAATAGCGCCAGCCCTGGAAGGCGCGCATGGGCTTGGGCCGCGTACGCACCAGCTTGGGGGCCAATAGAATGTCGCAATAGGGCTTGCCCTCGCGATCCTTGCCCGTCTTGAAGCCGACGATCTTCTGGCGGCAGCGGATCACGCCTTTGATGACCCAATAGAGCGAGCCTTCACCCGCGATCTCCGGCCCACGTTTGGGCGCGTTGCGCGTCGTGTGCTTGAGCTGGGGCTTCGCCACGCCGCGTTTGCGCTGATCGGCCAGACGCTTCTTCTGCCAGCCGGCGAGATCCTCGATGGAATCGCAGCCGACGCACAGCTTCACCAAATGCAGACTCATGCCTCGCCCTTCACCTGGGCGACCACTTTGTCGAGCATCGCCACCAGCTGACGTCCGATATCGCCGCCGTCGCCGGCCACGCCGTTGTTGATCACCACGACGATCGCGTCGGCCGCGGCCTTCACCACCACCAGCGCTTTGGCGTCGAGAAAATCGGCCGCGTCGAGATAGCGGCACAGTTGATCGCCGAAACGCGTGATCAGCGGATAGCCATAGGTGCCGCCTTGGCCGCGCAGCTCGTGCGCCAACATATAGACGATCTGTCGCTTCTCGATATTGTTGGGCTCGCGCAGCAATTCGGCGGCGGCGGCGGCAAGACGCACCGATTCCGTCTTCGCCTGGCTTTCGAACTCGCCGCGCAGGCCCTGCACGGCCGCTTCCATGCGCTTGACGGCGGCTTCGTCCACGCCGCCATTGCCGACTTTCGCCTTCAACTGATTGGGCGGGTTCAGCACCTGGAATTTCTTCCCCGACGCGCCCGCAGCACCTTGCGACATGAACGATGCCCCCTACTGCGCGCGCCGTTCCGGGCCGATATAGCCGGCGGCCTTACGCCCGCGCCGACGGTCGGGGCCGAAGAATTCGCGCGTGCGGATATAAGGGCGCGGCCGCTCGATCAATTCCTCGATCCGCTGCGACAGCGATTGCGCGGATACGGGCTTGGCCAGGAACTCGGTCACGCCCAGATCGCGCGCCTTCAGCACGCGCGAACGTTCGGTATGGCCGGTCACCATGATGATCGGCAGAAACGGGTTTGGGCTGTCGGGCTCGGTACGGATCTTACGGACCAGCTCCAGGCCGTCGACCGGATACATCTCCCAATCGATCAGCGCGAAATCCACCGGGTCCTTTTTCATCGCCATCCACGCAAGGCCGCCGTCATGCGCCTCGACGATCTCGCGCACGCCCACCGCTTCAAGCAGCGCTTTCAGCAGCTTGCGCATATGGGCGTTGTCCTCAACGAGAAGGACTCGGATTTTATTGAACTGATAAGCCATCGGACCGTCGGGGGTGCCGGGAATGAGCGGACCTTATGCCGAGGGCCCGGCCTTTTCAAGCCGGGCGGCCTGCGCCTGCGCGGCTTTGGACCCCGGCGGGCGGCCCAGTTTGTCCGAAATAAAGCGCCCGGCGGCGGCCAAAACGGCGAAATCCACACCCGTTTCGATCCCCAGCCCATCCAGCATGTAAATAACGTCCTCCGATGCCACATTGCCGGAGGCGCCTTTGGCATAGGGGCAGCCGCCCAGCCCGGCGACGGCCGAATCGACCGTCGCGATCCCGGCCTCCAGACAGGCGAGGATATTGGCGAGCGCTTGGCCCCAGGTGTCGTGGAAATGCACGGCTAACCGTTCGCGCGGCACCACGGCCGCGACCGCTTCGACCATCGCGCGCGCCTTGGCGGGCGTGCCTATACCGATCGTATCGCCGAGCGAGACTTCGTAGCAGCCCATCGCGCGCAATTGCGCCGCCACATCCGCCACCGCCGAAACGGCGACCGCCCCTTCATAAGGGCAACCGAGCACGCAGGAGATATAGCCGCGCACTTTCATGCCTTCGGCGATCGCCTTGGCGGCGACGGGGCGGAATCGTTCGAGGCTTTCGGCGATCGAGCAATTGATGTTCTTGCGCGAGAAGCTTTCCGAGGCCGCCCCGAAAATCGCGATCTCGCTCACATCGGCCTTCATCGCCGCGTCGAGGCCTTGCAGATTGGGCACCAGCACGGGGTACGACACGCCGGGCTTGCGCTTGATGCCCGCCATCACTTTGTCGGTGTCCGCCATCTGCGGCACCCATTTTGGCGAGACGAACGCCCCCGCCTCGATCGCCGACAGACCCGACGCCGAAAGAAGATCGATCAGCGCGATCTTGGTCGCGGCGTCGATCGGCGTCTTTTCGTTTTGCAGCCCGTCGCGCGGACCGACCTCGACCAGCTTCACGCGCTTGGGGATCATGACGCGGCCGCCTCGAACACCACGAGTTCCTCGCCTTCCGAAGTCTGCTCGCCCGGCTTGAAGCGCACGCGCACGACCAAGCCGTCGGCGGGCGCCAGGATCGTGTGCTCCATCTTCATCGCTTCAAGCACGACCAGCTTCTGACCCTTGATCACTTTCTGGCCGTCGGCGACCGCGACCGACACGATCTTGCCCGGCATCGGGGCAACGAGCTTACCGCCCGCCCCGCCTTGCGCATCCGCCGCCGCGAGCACGTCGATCATTGTCAGCGTGGTGCTCTGCGCACCCCGGAAAACGATCGTATCGAGACCGCGTTGGACGATATCGGCCTCGATCTTATGGCCGTCGAGCGTGGCGGTCAGATGGCCCTCCGGCGACAAACCGGCCTGCGCCGCGATCGACCCGCCGGGCAGATCGAGCACATAGCCCGTGCTCCCGCGATAATGGACGCGCACGGGCGGCAAATCCTTGAACGCGATCTCGTCATGCGCGTCGCCGTTGAGGCGCCAGCCGGGCATGCGCGCCCACGGGCTGTCGGGCTCGGCCGCTGCGACCGCATCCTCGCGCGCGCGCAGGATCGCAAGCACGGCCAACGCGACCGTCACATCGTCCGGTGCCGTCGCAACCGGAACAAGCGCATCCTTATGGCGGGCGATGAAGCCCGTATCGATCTCGCCGCCCGCGAAAGCCGGATGGCGTGCGACACGGGCGAGGAACGATGCGCTGTTCGCCGGACCGACGATACGCACGTGGTCCAGCGCCGACGCCAGTTTCGCCAGCGCCGTCGCGCGGTCGGGGCCATGGACGATCAGCTTGGCGATCATTGGATCGTAATGGATCGAGACCGTATCGCCTTCGCGTACACCCGTGTCGATGCGTGCCCCTTCCTTGGGGAACGCCAAACGATGCAGGCGCCCGGTCGAAGGCAGGAAATCGCGCGACGGATCTTCGGCGTAAAGCCGCGCTTCGAAGGCATGGCCGTCGATGCGTAGATCGTTCTGTGTCAGCGGCAATTTCTCGCCGCGCGCGACGCGGATCTGCCATTCGA
>JAIUNH010000460.1 GCA_020161965.1 Pseudomonadota bacterium | reverse complement strand
GCATAACCCGATCTGCAATCTGCGCCTGGGCAGCGGGATCATGCCGTGGCGACGTTTGCGCAACGCGGGCGTGCCCCTCGCCATCGGCACGGACGAAGCGACGGTCGACGATACGCATAATCTGTGGCTGGCGGCGAAGGCCGCCGGACTCGTCCACAACATCGCGCGCGACGATTGGCGCGAATGGCCGTCGGCACCGGAAGTGCTCGACGCGCTGTTCGACGGCGGGGCGCGGGCCGCACGGCGGCCTGAGAAGCTCGGCAAGCTGGAAGTGGGTGCCGCGGGCGACGTGATCCTGGTCGATCTGGAAACGCCGGCTTTCGTGCCGCTCAACGATATCGAGCGTCAGCTTGTGTTCTGCGAAACCGGTTCGTCGGTGCGCGACGTGATCGTCGACGGCGAGTTGGTCGTTCATAACGGCCGCTTGCTGACGCTCGACGAGAAGGCGATCTATGCCGAGATCGCCGAACTCACGCCCAAACTCGCGGCCGATATGGCGGCGTTACGCGTCGAGGCCGCCAAACTCGAACCCGCCTATCGCCAGATGTATCAACGCGCGATGGCGCGCGATGTGGGCCTGCAAAGGCGCGGCGGGCAGGGATGATTAGAGCTTGAACACGCCGCCCCAAGCGGCGGCGGCGGGCGACGGATTCACACCCAACATCTTCAATGCCTTCCAGATCACGATGGACGTCGCGTCGTGGAACGGGATGCCGGTTTCGGCTTCGATCTCCGCCGCCACGATCGCGGCGGGATAATTCGTGCACCAGCCGATCAGCACGTCGGGCTTCGCCTTGGCGGCGTCGCGCGCCTGTTCGCGGATGGTGTCGAGCGGCACGAAAGCGTAGCTGAGATTGTCGGTCAGGCGCAAATTGGACCGCGACACGGTCTCGAATCCCAGCGCGGCGAAATTGGCTTCGACCTTCGCTTGATAGGGATCGAGATAGGGCGTCACGAAACCGATGCGCTTGGCACCCAGCGCGTTCAATGCGTCGATCTGCGCGAATAGCGACGTGGTCGCTTGGCATCCGGCCGTTTCGGACAGGCGCTGGACGAGTTCTTCCTCGACCTTATGACCGACCGAGCCGCCTTTGCTGCCGTTCCACACGATGACGCCCGGCTTGGCATGGCCGAGCAATTCGGCGGCGCGAATCATCGATTGCCAATCGTAGCTGCCCGGGAAGGGATCGCTGGTGCCGAACACGGGCGTGCGCGAATGCAGCGGCACGACCGCCGGGAAATGCGACAGCACGCCCGCGGTCACGCGCTCGACCACGTTGTTGCCGGACGGTGTGACGACCGCCAGATATTTTTTCTGGGCGAGAAAGCGTTCGGTCGGCGTAGGCATCACATCTCCGCGATTTTGCGCAAGCCGACCATACGTTCGCACAGCAGCAGCAGCAACAGGACCAAGCCGATCAACAGGCTGGAAATCGCCGCGATCGTCGGGTCGGGTTGTTCTTCGACCAGATTCAGCATCTGAATCGGCAATGTTTTCGTCCACGCGTTGGTGAAGAAGATCGACACCGCGTAATTGTCCATCGACGCCAGGAAGGCGAAGATTCCCGACGTCAGGAAGGCGGGCGCGAGGTTAGGGATCAGCACGCGTGTGACGGCTTGCGGGGCCGAGCAGCCCAGCGTCCGCGCGGCGTCGATCAGCGAGAAATCGAACAATGTCAGCGCCGAATAAAGCGTGCGCGCGATATAGGGAATGGTGATGACGACGTGCGCGAGGGCGAGGCTCATCCACACGTCGCGCAAGCCGGCGAAGCGGAAGGCTTGCAGGAAAGCGATGCCGAGCACCAGACCGGGGAGCATCAAGGGCGAGGTGAGGAATGCGGCGATCGCCTCGCGGCCCGCGAAACGCCCGCGCGCCAGCGCCGTCGCCGCCATGCCGCCGATCAACATCGCGACCAGGGTCGCGACCGCCGCGATCTGGACCGAGACGATCAGCGAACTCGAGAGCCCACGCACATTCATCAAGCGCTGATACCAGCGCATCGACCAGCCGGGCGGGGGCAGGGTGAATAGATTGCTGGATCCGAAGGAGACGACCACGGCGACGACCAACGGTGTCAGCAGGAAGACGACCGTCGCGGCGGCGATGATCCAGACGGCGACATTGGCGCTACGTTCGGTCAGGGTCATCGCGAATCTCCCTTGCCGCGCGACAGCAACGCGCTGCACGCGACGATGGCGACCGCCAGGAACAGCAGGATCGTCGCGGTCGTGGCGCCCAACGCCTCGTTGCGCATCAGCAGGAAGGCGCGGCCGGTCAGCGTCGCCAAAGTTTGGAACCGATCGCCGATCAACAGACTGGGGATCACGTACATCGACGTGGCGAGCGAGAACACGATCGACACGCCGCCGACGATGCCGGGCATGGCGAGCGGCAGTGCCACGTTGAAAAAGCGGAACACCGGCGGGGCGCCCAGCGTGGCGGCGGCGTCCTGCAAATTCGGATCGGCGAGTTTCAGCACCGAATAGATCGGCAGGATCA
Source organism: Pseudomonadota bacterium (assembly GCA_020161965.1). GTDB lineage: Bacteria > Pseudomonadota > Alphaproteobacteria > CACIAM-22H2 > CACIAM-22H2 > Tagaea. Next base: position 1,088 of record JAIUNH010000460.1, on the reverse strand, counting down.
TAAAGGGCAGGAACACGTTCGCCGCCCCCAAGACGAGGCCGTGCTCGGTGAACAGCAGCAATTTGGGTTCGTCCCAAACGCCGGTCGCGACCAAAATCGCGGCGACGATACCGTCGCGCCGCAGCACGATCTGCCACGCGAAGGTTTTGACGACCACGCCGACCGACAGCGGTAGGATGATCGCGATCAGCATCGCGACCTGGACGCCGCCCTTGGATCGCGCGAGCGCGACCGCCGTGGGATAGCCGAGGACGAGGCACACGAGTGTCGTCCAGAAAGCGACGCGCAGCGTGTTGAAGATGACCGTCCAGTTGAACGGCTCGGACAGGAAGCTCACATAGTTCGACAGCGTGAAACCGTCGGCACCCATGAAGCCGCGCGCGACCAGCACGATCACGGGGACCGCGAACACGATCACCATATAGATCGCCGCCGGTAGCGCCAGCAGCAGGACCGGATCGAAGCGGGGCTTCATCGTCATGCGGCTTGGGCCTCGGCGGGATAGATCAGCGTGTCTTCCAGGCGCCACCACAAGGTCGTTTGCGTGCCGATGGCAAGGCCCGGCGGCAGCGCGCTGGTTTCGACCATCGCGCTCGCCCCGTTCGGGCCGGCGAGCAACACATGGATGCGCGAGCCTTGGAAGATGATCTCCTTCACTTCGGCGTCGATATAATTGACCGCGTCGCCCTGCGGCGGGGCGCCCAGCGCGATACGCTCGGGCCGCACGGCGAGGGTGACGGCGGAGCCGCGCGTATAGCCGGCTTGGGCGAAGATTCGGCCGAACGCCGTATCGACCGCCAGAATATCGCCTTCGGCGGGACCGGCCGTGCCGGCGATGCGCGTCGAATGACCTACGAATTCAAGCACGAAGCCGGTCTTGGGCTTGTGATAGATGTCCAGCGGCGTCGCAAATTGTTCGATCGTGCCGCGGCTCATCACGGCGACGCGGTCGGACATCACCAGCGCTTCTTCCTGGTCGTGCGTGACCAGAACGGTCGTGATGCCGAGCGAGCGCAGCAGGCCTTTCAACTCGATCTGCATATTCTCGCGCAGTTTGCGGTCGAGCGCGGAGAACGGCTCGTCCAGCA
>JAIUNH010000459.1 GCA_020161965.1 Pseudomonadota bacterium | reverse complement strand
TGATTCTGTCAAGTCCTTCAATGAATTGATCAACTTCCTGCTTCGTGTTGTACACACTAAACGAAGCGCGTACCGTGCCTTCCACCCCGAGGCGCTCCATCAGGGGCTGCGCGCAATGGTGACCGGCACGGATGGCAACGCCCGAGCGGTCGATGATGGTCGAGACGTCATGCGGATGAAGACCATCCATCGTAAACGAGAAGATGGCACCCTTGCCGGGCGCCGTGCCGTACAGCGTGAGCCAGGGCAACTGTGCAAGCGCCTCGCCGGCATAGCGCGCCAGATCGGTTTCATGCGCCGCTATAGCGAAAATTTTCTCCAGGCCCGCGCTCGTATCGATGCCGGCGAGATCGGCGGTCAGCTTCACTTCGCGCGTATGATCGCGCGCAAGATTGCCGAGGAATTCCTCGCGCGCCAGCGTGCCGTCCTTGTCGTAGAAGCGCGCGATCAACGGCAACGTCGCTTGGCCGCGCGCCATCGGGGTGGGCAACGCCACACCGGTGAAATCGGCGAGCGGCAGGATCGGGGCGGGCAGGATGAAGCCCTTGCCGAAATCCGCACCGAGCTTTGCGATATCCGCGTCGGGCTTCAGATCGCTGCGTTCGACATTGGCGTGCGCGACGTGGCGCTTGCCCGCGATCTCGACCTCGTAGCGCGGGCGCACGACGAATTTGCCCGCATCCATTTCGATCTGCTGCGGCCAAGCGAGAGACGGCAGCAATTCGCCCATATCGATCGCGCGCATGCCAAAGCCCGGGATCGGCGCTTTCATCGGCACCCACGCATCGGTGCCCATGCGCGCGAATTTCACGCCATCGGCCGGGATCGGGCAGGAATGCGCGTTCTGCACCCACACGCGCACGCGCTCGCCCGCACGCGGGGCCGGAATGCCGGCATAGTAATCGGCGGGCCACGGGTTCGCGTCGTGGGTGCAGGTGATTTCGTCCGCACCCCAGAAATCCAACGCGTATTTCAAAACGTCGTGGCCGGTCACGTCGATCATGTGGATGAACAACTGACCGACGAAATCACCCAGCCCGAAACGGTCGCGCACTTCGCGGCTATCGACCGTGAAGGCCGACACGCCCGGCGCCAAGGTTTCGTCCCAGGTCGCCAATTCCTTGCCGTCCGCGTCGAACAGGCGGAACCAGGCGCGCACGTTTTTGGCGCCATAGCCCGCCCAGTAATTGGCGCTGACCATGCGCGAATGGCGCTTAGGTTCATCGACGAACAGCACAAGATTCGTGACGAAGTTGTAGGTCGACAGATAGCGCTTCTTATCGGTGATCAGCGTATCGGGAATGCGCATCGCGTCGAGTGTGGCGACCGCAACACCTTCGGGCAGCCACGGTTTGATCTGCGCGATCAGCGGCTCGGCATCGAACGCCGCGACGAAAATCGTTTTCGCACCCGATGCGGCGATGCGCGAAACGGGTTGGACGTTCAGCCCCGCGACCTCGCGGCCGATATGGGCGTGGTTCTGCCCGTAGAGCCCGGCGATTTTGACGCCCGAGAAATCCTGCAGCGACGACACGGCCGCCCAAGCGCCGAACGGATCGTAGATCGCGACGGGGCCGGTTGCGGCGAGCTGGGCAGCGAGTTTGCACGCGGGTTCGACGGCCAGCGGATGGCCGACCGCGCGGAACAGCGCGTCGCCGCCCGAGCGGTTGTCGAAAGTCTCGATCGGCAGGGCGCGGCGCGCCGATTGCGTGCGGGCGGAGGAGGAGTCCGGCATGGCCCGGATATACGCCCGCCCGCCCGTCGGATCAAATGGTTAGGCCTGGGGCGTTAGGCCCAGAGCCGCTCGTCCTGGCGGTTGGTGTACAGGTCCGCCACGTAATCGGCGTAGCCGTTGAAAAGCTGTGTGGGCACGCGCTTGCCCGTCCCCACCACTTCCTCGCTCGCCTGGCTCCAGCGCGGATGCGAGACCTTCGGGTTCACATTGGCCCAGAACCCGTATTCGCTGGCCTGAAGCTGCTCCCAGAACGTTTTCGGGCGCTGGTCCGTAAAGTTGAAGCGCACGATCGATTTGACGCCTTTGAAGCCGTATTTCCACGGCGTGACCAGGCGCAACGGCGCGCCGTTCTGGCGGGGGATCGGCTTGCCGTAGAGGCCGGTCGCGATGAAGGCGAGCTCGTTGGTCGCCTCGTCGATCGTCAGGCCTTCCGTATAGGGCCAGGGATACCAGCTCGCGCGCTGGCCGGTGGCGACCGACGGGTTTTGGAAGGTCTGCATGACGACGTATTTGGCGCTCGATGTCGGCTTGCACCATTCGACGAATTGCTTCAGCGAAAAGCCGGACCACGGCACGGTCATCGCCCAGGCTTCGACGCAGCGGAAGCGATAGACGCGTTCCTCCAGCGTCATCGCTTTCAGAATGTCGTCGAAATCCACCGTGCGCGGCTGTTCGACCATGCCTTCGATGCGCACCTGCCACGGGCGGATCGGCATTTTCTCGGCCGCGCGCCAGATGGTTTTCGAGGTGCCGAATTCGTAGAAATTGTTGAACGTCGTCGCGTCGTTCTCGGCCGAAATCTCGCGATCGACGCGATAGCGCATATTGCGCATCGCCGGATACATCCCCGCCGACGGGTCTTCCTGGGCGATGGCGTTGCGCCCGCCCAACAATCCGCCCGCGATGGCGCCAAGCCCCGCACCCAGCGTGCGCCGGCGCGTCCACAAGGCTTCGGGGGTGGCGTCGCGTTCGGGAATTTCCCAGCCGCGGGGGCGACGGATCAACATGGCTTTCGTCTCCGAATGAATCTGTCTCCGGCGTTTCGCTTTACGTCGGCCGGAAGTTACTAGATCGCGCCATCGCGTGCTTTTTTGCGCAACTGTTCGACATGGCCGCGCACATTGGCCATATGGGGGTTGATCGCCAGGGCCTTTTCCAAGACCTCCAGCGCCTTGTCGGGATGGTTCTGGCGCATCGCGATCAGGCCCAAACCCGACAGCGCACCGAAATGGCGGGGCTCCAGCTCCAAGGTCTTCTCGGCGTCTTTGCGCGACTCGTCCAGCCGGTCGAGCAGGAACAGCACCGTCGCGCGGCGGTTCCAGCCTTCGGCGTAATCGGGTTTGAGGCCGGTGATCGCGTCGTAGATCGCGAAGGCGCCGAACATGTCGTTGCGATTTTGCGCATCGAGCCCCAGGCGCATCAGCGAATTGATGGCGCCGTCCTCCGGCTCCAGCCACACGCGCCAAATCGCGTTCTCGTAGATCTGCGCCTCGCGCGAATCGGACGCGGCTTTCAGCTTTTCGAAGAGCGGGTCGAGGCGGGCATCTTGCGCGGCCCTGGCAATACCGGGCGCAAAGATAATCAGCGCGGCGAGGGCCAAAGCCCTACCGAGGTCCAGCATCGATGCCAGGCGCCCCGAAATACGCATGGGAGAAATCATGCGCGCCCGCCGGGCGGCTGTAAACTTGCATTTTCGGGCAGGCGAAGGTCTAACAAGGGGACATGTCCGCCGACAGCCATTTCGCCCGGGATTACACCGGCGCGCGGGAGAAATTCCTCGCCGCGGCGAAGCCCCATGCGACGCGCTATCGCGCCTTCCAGAACCCGCTGCGGGGCCCGCGGGGCGAGCCGCTTTTCTG
>JAIUNH010000458.1 GCA_020161965.1 Pseudomonadota bacterium | reverse complement strand
TCGCGCGTCAATCGCCGGTCGCCGACAAAGTCGTCTTCTCGCCGGTTTGGGAGAAGAACGTGCATCATTTCCAGCGTATGCTGGTCGACGTGATGAGCGCTTAGCGCACGGGAGCGGGGACATGGCCGGGGAAATCAAAACCGCGTCGGGCAAGGTTGTGAAGATGAACACGCGCGCCGGCGCCGTTCTGCCGGATATCGACATGTATCGCGACCGTCTGTGGACGGAAGCCGAGAAGTCGATCCAAGCGCTGGGAAGGCGCGAGATCACGCCCGACGATTACATCGACCGCATCCGCGATTTGCACAAATCGATCGATCTGGTTGCCGAGTTGCGGCCGTTCATCGACAAGGCGTTGGCGGAGAAGACCGATCAGGTCTTGAACCAGATGACCACGCCGGCGAAGTCGTGGACCATGCAGCTTCTGTATCTGGAGCCGCACGAGGTCCATCCGCCGCATTGCCATCACAACCTGATCTCTACCCAGGTCGTGCTGCACGGCAATGTCTATGCCCGCGAATGGGATCGCGTCGCGCGGCTCGGTCCCGACACGCTGTTGTTGCGTACGCGCACCGATCGCTGGTTCGGTATCGGCGATCGGTTCGAGACGACGGAAGTGTCGAAGAACGCGCATTGGTTCTGCGCCGACGACAAGCCCGCCGTGATGCTGAATTTTTACATTCTCGGTTTCCAGGATTGGACGTTCGACCCGCCGGGCACGCGCGGACGGCGGATGCTCGATCCGACTTTCGGCGTTCAGGGCGACGGCATGATCGTCGCCAAGGAATTGACGCTGGAGGAAGGCTATCTGCGCTTCGGCGATTTGCCGATCGACAAAGTGCCGTTGCCGCGCCGCAACGTCGCGTGACGCTGACCTCGACGCATTGGGGCGTCTATCGCACCCGCACGGGTGACGATGGCGTGCCGGTGCTCACCCCGTTCGAGCGGGACCGTAACCCGTCGCCGATCGGGCTTGGCATGGTCGAGGCGGCAATCGGCCCTGCGCGCGTGCGCCGCCCGGCAATCCGCAAAGGGTGGCTCAAGCACGGGCCCGCGAGCCGCGAAGGTCGCGGTGCCGAGCCCTTCGTCGAAGTGCCGTGGGGCGAAGCGCTCGATATCGTCGCGACGACGCTGCGCGAAACGATCGCCCGGCACGGCAATGGCGCCATCTATGGCGGCTCCTATGGCTGGTCGAGCGCCGGGCGATTCCATCATGCCCAAAGCCAGATCCATCGTTTCCTCAACACGCTTGGCGGCTATGTTGCGCATCGCGACAGCTACAGCCTGGGTGCGGGGCGCGTGATTCTACCGCGCATCCTGGCGCCGCTGGGTGTGTTGAACCGCGATGCGTCGGCTTGGGCCGGGCTCGACGGCACGTGCCGGCTATTCGTCGCCTTCGGCGGTTTGCCGATCAAAAACGCGCAAGTCAATTCCGGCGGCGTGGGCGATCACGACGCGGCCGCGTGGATCGCGCGCCTGGCGCGATCGGGCACGAAATTCGTCAACATCTCGCCGTTGCGCGGCGATCTTTCCGCCGACGCCGCCGAATGGCTGCCCTTGCGCCCCGGCAGCGACACGGCCGTGATGCTCGCTTTGGCCTATGAAATTGTCGCGGCCGGGAAGCACGACGCGACATTCCTCGCCACGCATTGCGCGGGGGCCGAGCGCTATCTTGCCTATTTGCGCGGCGAAACCGACGGCGTGCCGAAGAACGCGGAATGGGCGGCGGCGATTTCCGAGATTCCGGCGGCGCGCATTCGCGCGTTAGCGCTGGAAATGGCGACGACGCGCACCATGATCGCGGCGAGCTGGTCGTTGCAGCGCGCCCGGAACGGCGAACAGCCTTATTGGGCCGCGATCTGCCTCGCCGCCGTGCTGGGTCAAATCGGTCTGAAGGGCGGCGGGATCGGCTTCGGCTATGCCGCGATCAACGGCGTGGGCCATCGCTCGACCGGTTTCGCGGGCCCGACCTTGCCGCAAGGTAAGAACGCCGTCGCAGATTTCATTCCCGTCGCACGCATCGCCGATATGCTGCTCGATCCCGGCGGCGAATACGACTACGACGGCGCGCGTCGACGCTATCCCGACATCAAGCTCGTCTATTGGGCGGGCGGCAATGTGTTCCATCACCATCAGGATATCAACCGCCTGATCGGCGCGTGGCGTCGTCCGGAAACGACGATCGTCCACGAGCAATTCTGGACGGCGCATGCGCGCCATTGCGATATCGTGCTGCCGGCGACCGTGCCGCTGGAGCGCGACGATATCGGCGGCGCCAACGACGATTCCTATCTGATCGCGATGAAGTGCTCGATGGCGCCGGCGGGCGAGGCGCGCGACGATTACGCGATCTTCGCCGATCTGGCCGCACGTCTGGGCAAGGCGGATGCCTTCACCGAGGGCCGCGACGTGGGCGCTTGGCTGCGCCATCTCTATACCGAATGCCGCGCCGCGCATCCGTATCTGCCGGCCTTCGACGAATTCTGGGAATCCGATTTCGTCGAGTTGCCGCCACGCCTGCCCGAACGCACGATGTTCGACGCGTTCCGCGCCGATCCCGTCGGCGCCAAGCTCGCCACGCCGTCGGGGAAAATTGAGCTCTATTCCGAGACCATCGCCGGTTACGGCTACGCCGATTTTCCCGGTCATCCGCATTGGCGCGCACCGGAAGAATGGCTCGGCGCCGCGTCGACCTATCCGCTGCACATGCTTTCGAATCAGCCCGCGACGCGGCTGCACAGCCAATACGATCCGGGCGGCGTCAGCCGTGGCGCGAAAATCGCGGGCCGCGAACCGATTTCGATATCGCCGGCGGACGGAGGCGCGCGTGGCATCGTCGCGGGCGATATCGTGCGCGTGTTCAATGCGCGCGGGAGTTTTCTGGCAGGCGCGCGGATCGACGACGGTTTGCGGCCGGGCGTGGTCGTGATCGCGACCGGCGCTTGGTACGATCCGTTGGAGCGTGGGGTCATCGGCACGCTCGACGTGCACGGCAATCCCAACGTCGTGACCGCCGACCGCCCGGCGTCGCGCTTGTCGCAAGGCTGCGCCGCGCAGAGCGCGTTGGTCGAGGTCGAAAAATACGAAGGCGCGCTCCCGAAAGTGCGCGCCTTCGATCCGCCCGAGTTTTCGACGCGCGATTAGGTCTTCGAATCCGGGAAAGCCTCGCCCAGCGCCGCCTTGATCTTGGCGCTGCGTTCCTCGCCAAGCAAATGATCGTGGGCGAAATAGATTTCGGCGACCTGCTTTTGCAGCGCCTTCATCAGGCCTTCGTCGTCGTTCGACTTCGCCACGCGCAGCACCGTATCGCCGCCATAGGTCGGGTAGGGGTTCTGCGGCGTGCCGGCGATTTGCGCGATCTTCTCGCCGCGCGCGACGCTACGAATGTCGCGGCGCAGCTTGCGACGCAGCATCGCGATGCCTTCGTCGGTCTTACCGAGATATTCGCGCGAATGGATCGCGATCGGGCCTTGGCTGACCCACACGTCCCAATCGCCGGGATCGCTTTGGCGCTTTTCCATCGAGCGATGCGCGGTCTGGCCGTAGAAATCCACCTTCTCCCAGCCCACATCGTCGCGATTGCCCAGGCGCAGC
>JAIUNH010000457.1 GCA_020161965.1 Pseudomonadota bacterium | reverse complement strand
ACCTTCCCGATCAATGAGTCCACGCCCGTCCGCTTTGCCGCCCCGCTGCCCGCGCGGGCGGATGTGGTGGTGATCGGCTCGGGCTATACCGGCCTGCATGCAGCGTTGCGCACGGCGCGGGGCGGGCGGTCGACCGTGGTGCTGGATGCCGAAGACGCGGGCTGGGGCTGCAGTACGCGCAATGGCGGCCAGATTTCGACCAGCATCAAGCCGTCCTTCGCGGAACTCACGCGCCGTCACGGGGCCGATCTCGCGCGGCGCATCTTGCGCGACGGCCACAATTCGCTGGCCTACACCGCGCAATTCGTGCGCGAGGAAGGCATCGATTGCGATTTCGGAATCGTCGGACGGTTTCATGCCGCGCATAACCCGGCGAAGTTCGACGAGCTTGCGCGCGGGGCCGCCAACCAGCCGCAAGGTTTCGAAGTGCCGCAGCGCATCGTGCCGCGCGCCGAACAGCGCAACGAGCTCGGCACCGACGCCTATTTCGGCGGCGTGGTGCTGGAGGCGCATTCCTCGGTCGATCCCGCGCGCTATCACGCCGGGCTGCTCGCGCGCGTTCAGGCGGCGGGGGCGGAAATTCATTCGCATAAGCCCGCAATCGAGCTGAAGCCGCTGGCGGGTGGCGGGTTCGACGTCGTGACGCCGCGCGGGATTTGCCGCGCGCGTGATGTGATTGCCGCGACCAACGGCTATACGGCGAAGGTGACGCCGTGGTTGCGCCGGCGCGTGATCCCAATCGGCAGCTACATCATCGCGACCGAGGCGCTCGATCCCGCCTTAATGGCGCGTTTGATGCCGAAGGATCGCATCGTCAGCGACACGCGCAAGGTCGTCTATTACTACCGCGCCTCGCCCGACAAACGGCGCATCCTGTTCGGCGGGCGCGTGTCGCATGGCGAAACCGACCCGACGAATAGCGGGCCGTTGCTGCATGCGGAAATGGTGCGGCTCTTCCCCGAACTCGCGGGCACGAAGATTTCGCATTCCTGGCTTGGCTTCGTCGCCTATACGTTCGACGAGCTCGCGCATATCGGCACGCAAGATTGCGTGCATTACGCGATGGGCTATTGCGGCTCGGGCGTGGGTATGGCCGGCTATCTCGGCATGAAGCTGGGGCTTCGCGTACTCGGCCACGCCGATGCGGCGACCGGCCTCGCCGAAACCGAGTTCCAGACGCGGCCGTTTTATACGGGCGATCCGTGGTTCCTGGCCGCGTCGGTCATGTACTACCGCTGGCGCGATCGCAATTGACCGTTCCGCGGGCGCGTTTCCCGCAACTCGTCGCCCAATCTATAGAAAACTCCATCTATAACAGATTAAATTAAAATGCCGTTCTCGTGATTTGATATGGTAGGGGGCATAGGTTCAATCCTTGTAGCGCCCCCATCCGGACAGGCGGCCATACTCGTTCAAGGTCGGAGGTTGGATCGGTGGCGTCGAGCCGTCAGGTTCCGATCGCCGCTTCGGCTGGCGCGCGCGCGCTAGGGCCGGTCGCCAGCATGCCGTCGATCATCGCTTCGGATTCCAGCCAGCGGCGGAACGCGATTACCTTCGGGCTGTTGATCAACGGATCGACGCCGATTACGTCGTAGGTGAATTCGCTGGGAATCGTGACGTCGAAGGGCCGCATCAGCCGGCCCTCGGCCAGCGCGCCCTGCACGAGCGCGCTTTTCGCCAACGCGACGCCGTAACCTTGCGCGGCGGCTTCGTAGGCATCGCTGGCGCGGTTGAAATGCAAGCCGCGCGTGACGCCGGCCATGTCGTGGACGTTCTGCATTTCGAGATAACTGCGCCAGTCGATCCGATCGTGGATGCGCAAGCCTTCGTCATGGATCAATTGGTGCCAGCGCAGATCGGCGAAACCGCGCAACGGATGTTCGCCGGCCATCAAGGTCGGGCTGCACACCGCATAAAGCTCGTAACGCAGAAACGGAAAGCGTTGGAATTGGGGCGACACGTCCCAGCCGAAGCCGATCCCGATATCCATCATGTGCTGGGTGAAGTCGATCGGCTGGGACGCGACGGAAATCCGCAACTCCAGCTTGGGGTATTGCGCTTGAAATCGATGCAGGCGCGGCACCAACCACATCGTGCAGAACGACGGCGGCAACACGACCGTCAGCGTATTGCGCGAATCGCGGATGGCGAGCGCTTCGGTCGCATCCCAAATACGATCGAGACCGGCGGCGATGCCCGCGAGATAGCTGAGCCCGGCCGACGACAGGCTCAAAGCGCCGTTCGTGCGCAGGAAAAGCCTGATTCCAAGCCATTCCTCGAGCGCTTTGACGTGATGGCTGACGGCACCCGGCGTGACGTTGAGCTCCTCCGCCGCGCGCGCGAAGCTCAAGCGACGGGCCGCGGCCTCGAAGGCCCGCAACGCGGACAAAGGTGGCAGTCGCCGGTGAATGGTTTCCCCCCTTCGGTCGAATTCTTGACGAGAAGAATATCGGGTTCCGGGAAGCGCTTCAACGCGCCCTGCGTCGTCGGTTACGTCAAAGGCGGGCGTACCAGCAGGCCGCGGATCGACAAACCGCCATCGACGGAGATCGTCTGGCCGGTGACGAAGTTGGCCGCATCGGACAGCAGATAAAGTATAGCGCCGGCAACTTCTTCGGGGCGCGCATAGCGGCCCATCGGCGTCTGATCGCGAATCGCCGCACGGCGCGCGGGCGGGTGATTGGCTTCGCTCATCGGCGTCGCGACCGGGCCGGGTGCCACGGCGTTGACGGTGATGTTGTCGAGCGCCAACTCGGCCGCCAATGTGCGGGTCAACGCGTCGATGCCGCCTTTGGACGCGGAATAGGCCGCGCGTTCCGCCGCACCGCGCAGGCCGACGAGCGAGGTTACGTTCACGATCCGCCCGCCGCCGGCCTTGCGCATCGCGCGCACGGCGGCTTGCGTGCATACGAACGTGCCGGTCAGGTTGACGTCGATCACTTCGCGCCAAAGATCGAGCGGGAAATCCCCGATCGGCGACATTTTGGCGATGCCCGCGTTGTTGACCAGCGCGTCGAGCCTTCCGAATTCGGTGACGACGCTTTCGATCGCCGCACGGCACGATTCCGGATCGCGCATGTCGGCGATGCGCGCGACCGCGCGGCCGGGACCTTCGTGGCCGATACGCGCGACGACATCGGTGCTGCGCGCCTTGTCGCGCGCCAGGATCGCGACCGTCGCCCCTTCGCGGCCCAAAGCGAGACTGAGCGCTTCGCCGATGCCGCTATTGCCGCCCGTAATCACGGCAACTTTACCGCTTAATTTACCGCTGGTCTGTAAAGGCTGAAGGTCTGTCAGAGTTGTTGTCATTAGAAAAATCTCCTTAAGGAATCTGGTGTTTATTTTTAATGTACTGATTAGTACATAATTGAGTTGAGTTATTTATATACTGCGTAGTACAGAATTGTCAAGGCTGGTAAAATAAACTCAACAGACACTCAACAGATAAAAAAAACCAAGGTAAAGTCTTATGAGCAACGTACGTGAACGTGGCCGACCGCGTAGCTTTGACAAAGAAGCAGCCTTACAAAAAGCCTTAAACATTTTTAGTCTCAAAGGTTATGAAAGCACTTCACTTGATGAATTAACCACTGCGATGGGCATTAACCG
>JAIUNH010000456.1 GCA_020161965.1 Pseudomonadota bacterium | reverse complement strand
CAGGAATTCCGCCATCGCCAATCCGCTGGCCCCGGACGGCGGCTGCGCGTCGGCTTGCGCCGCCAAAGCCGCGACCTTCGCGGGATCGGGCTTCTGCTGGTCGAGAACGGCGGCAATGTCCGAAATCGTGCGCGGCGGCGGCTGGAAAGCTTGGCCCTGGAAATTCGCCGTGATCTGGCGCGCCTGATCGAGGCTGACCACCGGACGCTGACCGTCTTGCTGGCACCCCAGCAAAGCGGCGCAAGTGACGGCGATCGCGGCGACGCGCTTCATCGGAATCTCCCGTGTTGGTTTGGTCGAGAATCTACACGGCAGATATGGCCCATTCAATGCACGTCGGTGTATGGTCACCGTCACATAGGGGAGGAAACACGAGAAATGTCCGACGATCGTCCGATTCTAATCACCGGTGCGGCCGGCGCCTTGGGCCAAGTGCTGACCCAGGGCCTGACCGAGCGCGGTTATAAAGTCCGCGCGAGCGACAAGCTGCCCTACAAGGGCGAACTGCCGAAGGGCGTTTCCTTCGATCTGCTCGACGTCGCCGATTTCGAAAAAGTCAAAACGCTGTCCAAGGGCGTGAAGGCGATCGTGCATTTCGGCGCGATCCCGACCGAACAGGGTTTCGACGATATCGCGCACGCCAATCTGCGCGGCACGAATCACATTTTCGAAGCCGCGAAGGCCGAGGGCGCACGCGTCGTGGTCGCGAGTTCGAACCACACCGTGGGCTTCACCGAACGCACGAAGCGCATCGACGAGGACGCGCCCCACCGCCCCGACGGCTATTACGGCGTGTCGAAATGCTACGGCGAAATGCTGGGCCGCATGATGTTCGACAAGCACGGCGTGGAAAGCGCGCATCTGCGCATCGGGTCCTGCCTGCCCAAGCCGATCAACAAGCGCAATTTGCCGCTGTGGCTGTCCTATCCCGATCTGATGCGCCTGACCGTCGCGTGCCTGGAAACGAATAATCTCGGCTTCCGCGCGGTGTGGGGCATTTCGGCCAACACCCAAGCGTGGTGGAAGTCGAAGCATTGGGAGGCGATCGGCTACAAGCCGCAGGATAATTCCGAGATCTACGCCAAGGATGTCGACATGGCCGATACCGGCCCGGTCGCCGAACGTTTCCAGGGCGGCACGTTCTGCTCGGAAGGCTATACGCGCAAAACGCCGGGCCCGGCGGCGTTGCCGTAACGCCCGCCTCTTGACCTTCCAGCGACAGGCAACCCTACCTCCTGTCGCTGGAGGGCAAGATGAAACGACGTGAATTCCTGATCGCCACCGCCGCGGCGATTGCGGCCCCAAGTTTTCCAAGCTTCGCGCAAACCCCGCGCCGTTTGATCGCCGCCAAGCGGCAGATCGAAGTGCGCGGACGTTTGGCCGGCGTCTACGGCCTGACCGACGCGAACGGCAAGCCGGGAATCTTCGCGAATGAAGGCGAACGCTTCACGGTCGCGGTCGAAAATCGCATCGATGACGGTTTGATTCTGCATTGGCACGGCCAGACCAAAGCCGACGCGACGCAGGATCGCGCGCGCCCCGACGGCGGCGCGCTTCAGCCCGGCGGCGTCGATAATCACGATTTCGAACTCACACCCGGCTCGCATTGGATGCACGCCCATACGCTGCACGAGCAATTGCTGCTCGCCGCCCCGATGATCGCGCGCGAGAAGGATGCGGGCGACGTGCAGGACGTGGTCGTGATGCTGCACGATTTCAGTTTCAAATCGCCCGACGAGATTCTGATGGGTTTGACCGGCGGTGCCGGCGGCGGCCATGCGATGCATGGCGGCGGCGCAAGCACGCCGGGCATGATGTCGCGGCTGCGCAACATGCTGGATAACATGACCGGCGGCGGCCATGGCGGGCATGGCAGCATGTCGGGCTCTTCGATGATGGGGGGGCCGCACGCCAACGACGTGCCCTACGACGCGTATCTCGCCAATGACCGCACGCTGGACGACCCGGAAATCGTGCGCGTGACACGCGGCCAGCGCGTGCGCTTGCGCATTATCAATGGCGGCACGGCGACCGCGTTCTTCATCGACACGGGCGCGCTGACGGCGACCTGCATCGCCATCGACGGCACGGCGTGCCTGCCCCATTCGGCGACGCGCTTCCCGATCGCCCAGGGCCAGCGCTTGGATCTGCTGGTCGAGATTCCGGCGGGCGGCGGGGCCTTCCCTATCTTCGCCCAGGTCGAAGCCGCCAAAATGCGCACCGGCATCGTGCTGGCAACGACGGGCGCTGCGATCGCGAAGCTCGCCAACGACGGCGCAGATGCGATGCCGCATACCGATCTATCCCTCGACGCGATCTTGCGCGCGCGTGACCCCTTGGTGGAACGCAAAGCCGATCGCGTGCTGCCGATGGTGCTGGGCGAAGGGCCGAATTATCGCTGGACGATCAACGACCGCATTCACGGCGAGGACGCCCCCATCGCGGTCAAACGCGGCGAGCGGATCGAGTTCCGCTTCATGAACCCGACGATGATGATGCATCCCATGCATTTGCATGGGCATCATTTCCAGATCGTCGAGATCGCGGGCAAGCGCCTATCGGGGCCGATGCGCGACACGGTGATCGTGCCGCCGCATATGTCCGTGACAATCGCCGTCGAATTCGACAAGCCGGGCGATTGGTACATGCACTGCCATCACCTTTATCATATGGCGACGGGCATGATGACGGCCGTAGCCGTGTCCTAGGAAATCTCGCGGATCAGTTTGTTGAAGATCGCGTAGGCGAAATCCTGGCGGTCTTTCGCCGTCGCCACGAAGGCACCCGGCCCGCCGATCACGTTCGCTTCGTAGAAATCGCGGAGCGGCCCGGTGCGCATCGCCGAGCCCGAGCCTTCGGCCTGGATCGCCAGCGCGTTGATGGTGATGCCCAGCGCCACCGCCCGATCACGCGCGATAGACGCGGGCGTGTGGCTGCGCATATCGGGCCCGTCACCCGCCAGATCGATCGTCGCGCGTTGCGCGCGGAACGGGGCGACGCGGATCAGATCGGTCGCCATCGTCAGCGCGTCGCCAATCGCGTTGTAGGATTGGAATTCGCGCGGGGCCGCGACCAGCCTGTCGGCGAAATCCTCGGCGTCGGCAGCCGATGCGATGCGCGTCCACGGCAAAATGAGCTTCGGCGCGCCGGGCGAGCCCCATTCGCCATAGGCGACAGCGATGGCGCCCGTGCGCATGCCCATAATCGCCTGCACCACGCGCGGATGCTCGATGGCGGCGGCCGTGCCCTCGCGCTGAAGCTTGTATTCCTCCGGATCGATCGAGCCCGACCCGTCGTTGAGCAGCACCAGCAGCAATTCGACGTCGTTGGATTGCGCAAGGACGGGCGCCGAAAAAGCACCCAAAACACCCATTCCGAAAGCCCGTCGCGTCAACGCCATCGACCCGCCTCCCCGGAAATATCCACCATAGCAGACGAGATATTCATATCGCGTGCCGGGTGCTTGACATATCAGGCTTCAGGGACCCAATTTGTGCCCCCGGCGCCCAGGGCGGAGCCGTAATTCTGCCGCGCCGATTTGGGGGGAAGCATATGAATCGATTGGATTTCAGCGCCGCGCTGCCGGCCGACGCCGATACCGCGAGTCTGGTCGGCC
>JAIUNH010000455.1 GCA_020161965.1 Pseudomonadota bacterium | reverse complement strand
TGATCGTCTCGCGTACCGCGATCTCGCGCGTCGTATCGCCCTGGTGCAGTTTGAGACCGGTGACGGTTTTGCCGTTCCACACGAAGCCCGCGACTTCGGTGTCCGACACGATCGTCAAATTCGGACGCTTGCGCGTTTCGGCGTCGAGATAGCCGCGCGCGGTCGAAACGCGATGCGCGCCGTCGTTGGACAGCGTCATCGGGAAAACGCCGTCGCCGTATTCGCCGTTTTGGTCGGCGAGTTGCGCGAAGCCCAGCGCCCGGCAGGCTTCCTCCGTCGCCATCGATAGCAACGGCCATTTGTCGCGTGGGATGCGATGGATCGGAATCGGCCCGTTCTTGCCGTGCAAGGGTCCGTTGAAATCGAGATCGCGTTCGAGCTTGCGGAAATAGGGCAGGACATCTTCCCAGCCCCAACCGGCGGCGCCCATGCGCACCCATTCGTCGTAATCATCGGGCGTGCCGCGATTGGCGATCTGGCCGTTGATGCTCGACCCGCCGCCCATCAAGCGCGCTTGTTCGTAAAGCCGCGTTTGCGGCCAGCTGGCGGGATCGTTATGGCTGATCGGACCCAAACGCGCGGGCAGATCCTTCCAATGATTGCCGGGATCGAACGCGGCGAGGCCGGGATACATATCGAGGATCGCGGCCGGTTCGCGCCCCGGCGGCAGATCGCGCCCGGCTTCGATCAGCATCACCTGCGTGGCGGGATCTTCGGACAGGCGGCTGGCCAGCACGCAACCGGCCGATCCGCCGCCGACGATCGCGAAGTCGATATTCATGCTTTCGCCAGGAAGGCCTGAAGTCCGGCTTCGGCGACTTCCGCGTCTTGCGCGGTCGAGCCGGAACTGACGCCGATCGCGCCGACGACTTCTTCGGTGCCCGGCAATGTCAGCGGCAAGCCGCCCGCCAGAATGGTGAAGCGGCCTTGAAGCTGGGTGTTGACGCCGAAACCGGCGACACCGGGCTGTGCAGCGGCGGCAAGCGCGGATGTGGGTTTGCGCGATCCGGCGGCGGTGAAGGCCTTGTTGATCGCGATATCGATGGCGATGAACTTCGCCCCGTCCATGCGATGGAAGGCGACGAGATGGCCCGCCGCATCGACCACGGCGATGTTCTGCGGCACGCCGATGTCGCGCGCCTTGGCCGCCGCCGCGGCGATCACGATTTGCGCCCGGTCCGCGCCGATATTCTTCACGATGTGCATAGATCAGCCTTTTACAGATCCCTTGGTCAGGCCGGAGACGATCAAGCGGCCGAGCAGGGCGAACACAATCAAGATGGGCACGATGGCGAGCGTGGCGGCGGCGGTCAGCGGCCCCCATTCGCGGCCGAAAAAGCCGATGAAGCTGTAGATCAGCGGCTGGATGGGGCGCAGCCAGGGGGCGTCGATCATCACCGATCCGGCGACGAATTCGTTCCACGAACCGACGAAAGCGAGCGTGCCCGCCGCACCCAGTGCGGGGCGCGACAAGGGCAGCATGACATGGCGCAGCACGCCGAAACGCGTGGCGCCGTCGATGATCGAGGCTTCGTCCAACTCGCGTGGAATACCTTCGATTGTGCCCTTCACGACCCAGATCGCCATCGGCAATTGGTGAGCGGCGTAGATCAGCGGCAACGCGTAGGGCGTGTTCACAAGCCCGAGATGGACGAAATAGACGTAGTTGGGAATCAGCAGCGCCGCCGCCCCCAGCGACAGCGGGATCGACGCGACGACCAGCAGGAACAGGCTTTGCCGGAAGGGAAAGTCGAAGCGGTCGAAGGCATAGGCGGCGGGCAGCGCGCAAGCCAGCGCCATCACGACCGCCACGCCCGAATAGAAAAGGCTGATCATGAAGCTTTGCGCGAAGCCCGAAACGAACACGCGCTCGTAATGCGCGTTCGTCGGCTCGAACCCGGCGAAGCGGGGTGGCATGGCGAAGATCACGCTCTCGGGCTTGATCGAGGTCAGCATGCCCCAGAACAAGGGCAGCAGATTGACGATGATCAAAGCGCCGATGGGCAGGATCAACGCCAGGCTGGCGCCGAGCCCGAGTTTCGGACGGAGAAGGGCGGAAGACGAAGCATTGCTCATCTTCACGCCTTCCACTTGGTGAAGCGGACATAGGCGACGACCAGGATGATGTTCCCGGCGAACATCAGCAGCGCCATCGCGGTCGCCCCACCCAGGTCGAAATTGACGAAGGCGCGCTCATAGACGTCGATCGCCAGAATGCGCGTCGCGTCGCCGGGGCCGCCGCCGGTCGTGACCAGCGGCGTTTCGACCGTGTTGATGTTCGACAGCGTCAGCACGATTGCGACCAGCAACAGCGGCGTTTTCAACAGCGGCAACGTAATGCGCCGGAAAACCTGCCAGCCATTGGCGCCATCGATGCGCGCGGCTTCGGTGTAGTCGTCAGGAATGCCCTTGAGCCCCGCGAGCAGAATGATGACGGCGTAGCCGATGCGTTTCCACACCGAGATCGCGATCAGCAGCGACATCGCACCGGCGGGCGAGGTCAGCGGCTGGAAACTGCCGAAGCCGAGCGAGCGTGCCGCCCAGGCGGCGAGACCGATATCGTTGAGGAAGACCCAGCGGAACAGCAACGCCGCGACGACGGTCGAGATGATCCACGGCACGATCACGATGATCTGCACCAGGAAGGCGAAGCGCGGGGCAAGGCGATCGATCCACACGGCAAGGCCCAAGGCGATCACGATGGTGATGACGACCGAGAAGCCCGTATGGATGAACGTGCGCAGCAGCGTGGCGCCCATATCGGGCTCTTCCAACAGGCGCGCGAAATTCTTGAATCCGGCGAAGCCCATCGGCGCGCCGTAACGGATATCCTGCAGGCTGTACCAGCCGCCGTAGAAGACGGGCGCGAACAGCACGAGGCCCAGCAGCGCGAAGGCCGGGGCGATATAGGAATAGGCGCTGACGGTGCTGCTGCGCATCGAACTCGTGCTTCGTCGGAAGAAGAAAGGGGCGGATGCGTTCGGCGCACCCGCCCCGGATCGTCAGCGGTTGTTGCGGCGGTTGAAATCGCGCTCGGCGCGTTCCAGCGCTTCCTTCGGCGACAAGCCGTTGGTCACGACTTCCTGCGCCGCCTTGTTCAATACCTGGCGATAGCCGCCGACGCTGAACGCGATGGGGGCGAGCCACCCGGCTTCCGACGAACCCTTACCCGCGACTGCGAGATAGGCGTTGGCCGGATCGGCGAAGAACTCGCGCATCGTCGCAGGCGTGGAGGCGAGGCCCGGCGTCTGGCCGCCCATATTCACCCAAATCTTGTCGGCTTCGGGCCCGCCCATGTACTCGACGAACTTGCCAGCGAGATCGACGTTCTTGCCCTTCGACCACACACCCACGGCCCAACCGGCCATCACGCCCGGCGAATGCGGCTTGCCGTCCACGCCCGGGTACAGCATGAAGCCGACCTTGTCCTTGCCCATGCGCGCTTGCAGCGTCGAGACGCGCACGCTCGCACCCGTGATCATCGCTACGCGGCCGGCGCTGAATTGTTCGTAGAGGTCGTCGACCGTCCAGCTCGTCACCAGCTTGGGCGTCACGTCGTGCTTGGTGACCATTTCGGTTTGCAGCGTCAGACCTTCGATGCCGGCTTGCGTGGCGAA
>JAIUNH010000454.1 GCA_020161965.1 Pseudomonadota bacterium | reverse complement strand
ATGAGTTCCAGGCCGCAACCAAGCGCATCCGCGCCCACGTCTATCGCGGGTCCCGCCATGCACCCCCAAGCGCGACGCAAGCCGCTTAACGTCTCGGCACTGCTGCCGGCGGCGGTCGTCGCGGCGTTGTTCGTCGCTTGGGCGCTGGCTGTCGAGATCCTCGCGATCCCGGTCTATATCCTGCCCTCGCCCCAGCGCATCGTCGTGGCACTCTGGGAAATCCGCGACACGGTCGCGATGCATGCGGCCGCCACACTCGGCACGATCCTGGCGGGTTTCGCGCTGTCGATCGTCGTGTCGCTGCCGCTGGCCGCCTATCTCACGCTGTCCGCTTTCGGGCGTGCCGCGATCTATCCGCTGCTGATCCTGTCGCAATCGATTCCGAAAGTGGCGCTCGCCCCCATTCTCGTGCTGCTGCTCGGCACCAACGTGCTACCGAAAATCGTCATCACGTTCATGGTCGCGTTCTTCCCGCTGGTCATCAGCAGCGCCACCGGCTTCGGCGCCACGCCCAAGGAATTGATCGAGCTCGGCCGCTCGTTGCAGACGAACCGCTGGAAGGAATTCCTGCGCATTCGCCTTCCCTACGCGATCCCGTTCGTGTTCTCGGGGCTAAAAATGGCGATCACGCTGTCGGTCATCGGCGCCGTGGTCGGCGAATTCGTCGCCGCCGATCGCGGCCTCGGCTTTCTGATGACCTCGTCGCTCGCCTTCTTCAACACGCCGGTCGGCTATGGTGCCATCGTCGTGCTGTCGCTGCTGGCGATGATCCTGTTCCAGTTGGTCGTGCTGGCCGAACGCCTGCTGTTCCCGTGGAGTGCCCGCATGCAGACCGGCGCGGGGCGCTAACCGTTCTGGCTTGCGGCATGCCCGTTTTGTTAAAGTCGCCGGATGATCGATTTGCTCGTCACCGGCGGGGTCGTCGTCCCGATCGACCCGCAACGCAGCGTCCATGAGAGCGGCGCCGTCGCGATCGACGGCGACAAGATCGTCGCTGTCGGTCCGGCGGCCGAGATCGCCGCGAAATTCGCCGCGCGCCGCACGATCGACGCAGCCGGAAAGATCGTCATTCCCGGCCTGATCGACGCCCACGCCCATGCGGGGCACGGGCTAATCAAAACGATGGGCGGCGGCGATTCCGACGCGTGGCACGACGCGTGCGAACGCGCCTATACGGTCGGCTCGACGGAAGCGTTCTGGTTCGCCGAAGCGCGACTTGCGGCACTGGAACGGCTACGCTTCGGCGTGACCACCGGCGTTTCGCTGCTTGGCGGCGGCGATACGATCCTGCGCACCGACGATCCCGCTTACGCCGCGGCGCATTGCCAGGGCGTGCTGGATGTCGGCACGCGTTCCGTCGTCGCCGTCGGCGCCACGCGCCCGCCCTTTCCGCGCGTCTATGCGCGCTGGAATGGCGATGCGCGCGAGGATCGCGCGATCTCCTTCGACGATCAGTTCGCGACCTGCCGGTCGCTGATCGACGAATGGCACGACAAGGCGAACGGCAAGATCCGGATCGCCCTGATCACGCCGACGATCCGCGAGGAACATCTGCGCGATCATGCGCCCGCTTTGATCGAGGAAGCGATCGGCCATACGCATCTTCTGCGCGGCTTGAGCCGCGATCGCGGCGTTCTTTTCACCCAAGACGGCCACACGACCAACAGCGTGGCGTTCGCGCATCGGCACGGCTGGCTGGGCCCGGATATGCTGCTGTCGCATGCGACCGACCTGACGGCGGCGGAAATCGCGATCTGCGGCGAAACGCGCAGCGCCGTCGTACACAACCCCAGCGCCATCGCCGCGATCTATGGCCGCTGTCCCGCGCCGGAATTGGCGGCGGCCGGTGCGACCGTTTGCTTGGGTTCCGATGCGACGGCCCCCGACAGGTCCGGCGACATGTTCCGCCATATGCAGCAATGCATGCACTACCATCGCCGCCATTTCCGCGACGCGACGGTCATGCCGCCCGGCCGCGTGTTGGAAATGTGCACGATCGAGGGCGCGAAGGCGCTGGGTCTCGCCGACCGGATCGGTTCGCTGGAACCCGGCAAGAAAGCCGATCTGACGATCGTCGACCTACGCCGGCCGCATCTCTATCCCGCGAATATGCCGCTGCATCGGCTCGTGTATTTCGCCAACGGCAACGACGTCGATACGGTCATCGTCGACGGCGTCGTGGCGCTGGAGAACGGCAAGCCGACGCTGACGGATGAAGGCGCCATTCTCGACGCGGCACAGCGCGAGACGGAGCGGATGCTCGATCGGCTGGATCTTCGCCCCTTGCTGCGGACGACCGACGGATTCTGGGGGCGCTAGAGCGTGATTGGCGGGGAATGAATCGTCTGTGTTGGGTATCCGGCGCGTGCGATCCGCGCGGCGCGGTCCGAAGCCGATAGTGGTTCTATCGGCAAGGACCGCAACAAAGCGGGCGCCCGCCGGAACCCAACCCCTTGGGGCCGCGTTCTTTTGCGCCGCGAAGGGCGTCGAAGGCCTTGCGCGTAGAACCACTACGCGCGGCGCCCTTCTCCTACCCGCGACGCAAAATCCCTGCGGCGCAGATGATCCATTCCCCGCCAATCACGCTCTAGGCGTTCTTGGGCCCGTAGGCGGCCATGAACATGGCGATCGCGGATTCGATCGCCTTCTCCATCTCGGCGGGATCGGGCGTATCGATCACGCAGAACAGCATCTGCTTCAACGGTCGCGCAAGACACAGATCGATGAACTGGAACGCCGCGCGTTGCGTGTCGTCGATCGACAAGCGCCCCACCTTCACCTGGCGATCGAGATAGGTCGCGAGCCGCCCAGCACCATACATCGGCCCGGCCTCGTAGAAAGCGTGACCGATGCTCGGGAATTTCGCCGATGCCGCAATGACGGTGCGCAAATGCGCCATATGCCCGGGCCGCGTCACAGCCGCGACGATGTTATGCGCGATCTCGCGCAGCACGGCGGCCACGTCCTCGTCGTCGGCGGAGAACCGACAAATCTGCTCGGCCTGAATGCGCCGATCCTCGCGAATCAGCGCCTCGAACAGCGCCTCCTTCGACGGGAAATAGGCGTAGACCGTGCCCTTCGATACGCCCGCCGCCTTTGTGATTTCGTTCATGCTGGCGCCGTCGAACCCGTCGCGCATGAAAATTTGTCGAGCGCCTTCAATGATTTGGCGCCGTTTGGCGGTATCCGAAACCTCGACAATCTGGGCGACCTGCGTGGACATCAACGGACCCATGCCGTGGAAAGTTGTTGACCGAACCGTTCGGTTCAATTTGAATGACGGGGTCCCGCCTGTCAAGGCGGGACCCTTTGTATTCTCACCCCTCCGGTTCAAATGAAGATGGATAACGAAGCGGCCAAGTTGCGGCCCGATGGCGAGCTTGCCCCCAAAGCCGCCGCCCCCAATCGCAAACGCCTCGTGTTGCTGGCCGTGCTGGCCGTCGCACTCGGCTTCGGCGGCTGGAAAGGTTACGGCTGGTATGTCGATGGCCGCTTCATCGTCTCGACCGACGACGCTTATGTGAAAGCGGACCAGTCGATCGTCGCGGCGAAAGTTTCGGGTCTCGTCGCCGTCGTCGAGGTCGCCGACAACACCAAGGTCAAGGCCGGCGACGTGCT
>JAIUNH010000453.1 GCA_020161965.1 Pseudomonadota bacterium | reverse complement strand
ACGCTCGCCATCGCCAGCCAAAAGCTGTGGCGCGATTGGGCGGCGGAGCTCGGCGCCGAACGCGTCGAGTATCACATCACCGGCGGATTGATGCTGATCGAAGCGCCCGATGAAGTCGCCAAGATGGAAGCGCATACTTCGCTGCTGACCGGCCAAGGTATCGCGGCGCGATTGGTCGATCGCAAAGCGATGCTGGCGATCGAGCCGGAGCTCTCGCCGAACCTTCACGGCGCGGTCGACGTGCCCAACGAAGCGGGTGTGACGCCCTATCTCGCCACCCTCGCCTTGCTCGATGCCGCGCGCGCCAAAGGGGCCGCGACATCGTGGAAAACGCGGCCCGTGGAATTCGACATCGCGGGCGGGCGGATCGTGTCGGCGACGCTGGAAGACGGCGACGGCGGGCGCTTCCAACTCGCCGCCGAGCATTTCGTGTTCTGCACGGGAATCTGGAGCCGCGATCTGGGCGCAATGATCGGGCTCGATCTGCCGGTCATCCCGCGGCGTGGCGAATTGCTGGTGACGGCGCGCGGGGTTCCCCTCGCCAAACGCTTCCTCGTCTCGGCCCGTTATCTCACCGCCAAACTCGATCCCGATCTCGCGGCCAAGTCGGACGATCCCTTGATCCGCATGGGCTACGGCTTCACGCTGGAAGCGACACCGCACGGCCAGCATCTGATCGGCAATACACGCGCCTTCGTCGGCTACGACCGCAGCGTGTCGGACGACGGCTATCGCACCATTCTGGCCGAAGGCGCCAAGCGCGTGCCCGCCCTCGCCCAGGTTTCGATCCTGCGTGCCTTCGCCGGCCTGCGGCCCTTCGTGCCGGACAAAAAGCCCTTGCTGGGCCGTAGCGCCAAGTATGCCAATCTTTTGGTTGCCGCCGGGCACGAGGGCGACGGCATCACGCTATCCGCCGTCACCGCCAAGTCTATTTGCGCTTTGGCGCTGGGAAATACGCCGCCCGTTTCGCTGGCGGGGTTCGAGCCGGATCGCTTTCCGGTCACCGCCTAGACTTCGCCCCATTTCAGGGCGACAATCGTTTCGAAACAGCGAATCAGGCGGCAGAACGCATGGCCCTTACCGCGCCCACGCCCGACGATATCCATCGCCGCAAAGCGATGGATCAGCGCGAATGCGATCTGATGATGCGCCGGCACGAGCTGTTCATGCTCGCCCGCGCCGGCGGCCAGCGCGCCAATTTCTCCTACCGCAACCTGACCGGCCTCAACCTCGCCTGCAAAAATCTGTCGGAAGCGGATTTCACCGGCGCGATCATGGTCGAGTGCGATTTGTCGGGCACCAACCTGACGCGCGCGTTGCTGTTCTGCGCGAACCTCACCAAAGCGAAGCTGGTGCGCGCCAATCTCACCCGCGCGGATATTCGCGGCGCTTGCTTGAAGGGGGCCGACCTTACGGCCGCCGAGCTTTTCAACGCCGATTTGCGCGAAGGCCAGATCTTCACCCGCGCGAAGGCCAGCGACCTCGAAAGCATGGCGGTCGATCCCGATCCATCGGATTTGAGCCGCGCCAAACTCGTCAACGCCAACCTGACGCAAGCGAACATGTCGGGCTCGGTCGCGGCGATGGCCGATTTCACCGACGCGATTTTGAAGGGCGCCAATCTCGCCAAGGCCAATCTCAAAAACGCGGTCATGGAAGGTGCGGACCTTGAAGGCGCCGACCTTAGCCGCGCCGATCTGCGCGGTGTGGTTTTGCGCAACGCCAATCTCTACGGCGCCGTGTTCATCGCCGCCGACCGCACCGGGGCCGACGAAACCGGGGCGTTGACCGATGCGCCGCGCGGCAAGCCGATGAGCATGCTGCGCGACTCCCTGCACACCCTTATCCGCGACCATCAAAGCTGGGTCGAAAGCGGCGGCGCGTCGGGCAAGGCGCTGGATATTTCCGGCTTCGACATGCGCGACATCGAATGGCCCGATCACGCTTTGCTCACCTCGATGAAGGCGGCGGGTGCTTGCTTGGCGCATGCCCGCATCCTGGGCGCTTGGCTGCAAGCCAGCAATTTCGAAGGGGCCGATCTGCGCGGGGCCGATTTCCGCGGCACCGATCTGCGCGGCGCCAATTTGCGCGCGACCAATCTGGTGCGCGCCAATTTCGAAGCGGCGAATCTCGCCCCGCTCGTCGTCGCCTCGGGCAAAGCATTGGTCACGCGCCTCGACCGCGCGACCTTGCGCCACGCGCGCTTCACCAATTGCCAATTGACGCAGACGTCGTTCCGCGAGGCCGATCTGCGCTGGTCGAGTTTCGTCGATTGCGAAACGATGGGCGCCGATTTCGAATTGTCGATCGGCCGCCCCGCCTCCGCGCCCCCACCCCCGCCGACGGCGCCCTAAACCTAAAACTTCAGTTCCACGCGCGGCTTGGCGACGTCGGCGGTTTCGACCACCGGCCGGCATTCGAATAGTCGGTTGGCCGCCACACCTTCACGCGCGATCAATCGGTCTTTGACCGCGCGCATACGCGCTTCGGCCAAGCGGCGCAGATCGTCCTCGCCATGCACGGGCGGCGGCGCGCCCGTGGCGCGCGCGATCAGGTTCTGAATGCCTTCGATCAGCTTCTGGCCTTGCGCGTCCGTCCCTTGCGCGGCGTTGAGCGCGCGCAAATCCTCGGGGCCCGCGAAGCCGCAAATCTCCATCCGCAAGGTCGGGCGCGCCGCCAGTGCGTCGGCCAAGCGATCGAGCGTCGTCGCGGGGGCATCGTCCAGCGCCGATTTTCCGGCGGCGAACGCGACGGGCGCCAAAGCGATCTCCGGCCCGCCGCTGCCGTCGATCAGCGCGCCGAACACCATGCCGAAGGGGAACAACACGTTGAACGTGCCCGCGATGGCGCCGCGCATCGCACCCCCGACCGCTTGGCGCACCGCACCCGACGTATCGAAGTTCGGGTCGTTGAGCTTGCCCGTGATGGGAATATCGAGCGCGATGTCGCCGGCGGAATCGCGCAGCAGCGACAGGGCGAGGCCGACCGGCACGCCCGTTTCCTCCGACAAACGCGGCGCGCCGCGCTCGTCGATTTCCAGATTGCGGATATGCCAGTTGGAAACGCCGGCCAGCGCTTCTTCCTTCGCCGCCAACGTCAGATCGAGATCGAAATTGCCGGTGCGCAAATCGACACCCAACGCATCGGAAACGTAAGGCGAGATCGGCGGCAGATCGATGCCCAGCGCCTTGCCTTTCAAATCGAAGCCGCGCTTGGCCGCAAGCGGCATCGCCGTGCCTTCGATCGACAACTCGCCGTAGCCGCCGATCCGGCCTTTGAGCGACACCGGCGTGGGCCGATCGACCGCGCGCGTGTCGAGTGCGCCCACACGGATCGCGACACGCGACGCCTCGAGATACACCGGCGTTTTGATCGCGCGGTCTTCGAATTCCAGGCGCGCGTCGTCGATTTCCACCCGCGCCACGCGGATCGCGGGCGTGGGCGCATCGGGATCGGCGTCGCCCGCTTCCAGCGCTTCGAAGCTCGCCAAACCCTTGGCCGTGCGCGTGACGCGAACGATTGGGGCCCGCGCGCGCACCGTGCCGAAACGCAAGATGCGGTCGGGATCGAGATTGGCGCCGCCGACATCCACGCGCTGGGCTTGTCCGAAGTCGCGCGCATCCGCGCCGGC
>JAIUNH010000452.1 GCA_020161965.1 Pseudomonadota bacterium | reverse complement strand
CGCACGAGATGGAGCTGTCGGTTTCGGGCGTGCAGCGCATCATCGGCGACGCGTTGCTGGAACCGTTGATCGCCGTGGGCCCGTTGCTGGCGTTGCTCGTGCTCGCCGCGATGGCCGCGCAATGGCTGCAGAACGGCTTCCTCTATTCCAGCGAATCTCTAATCCCGAAATTCTCCAAGATTTCGCCCGCGACCGGCTTCAAGCGCATGTTCTCGGCCAATGCGGTGGTCGAGTTCATCAAGGGCCTGATCAAGATCACCATCGTGGGTGCGGCCGCCTGGCATGTGATTTCGGGGCAGTTGCACGACATCGACCGCTTCATCGACATGTCGCCCTTGCAGCTGGGGCCGATCATGGGCGACATGACCATCGCGGTGATGATCGCGGTGATTTCGGTCGTGACCGCGATCGCGGGGCTCGACTATTTTTGGCAGCGCTTCCAGCACATGAAGCGCCTGCGCATGACCAAGCAGGAAATCAAAGAGGAATACAAACAGGCCGAAGGCGACCCGGTCATCAAGGGCCGCATCAAGCAGATGCGCATGGAACGCGCGCGCAAACGCATGATGGCCGAAGTGCCCAAGGCGACCGTGATCGTCACCAACCCGACCCACTACGCCGTCGCGTTGCGCTACGACGAAAGCAAATCGCCGGCGCCGATCTGCGTCGCCAAAGGCGTCGATCTCGTCGCGTTGCGCATCCGCGAAATCGCGACGGACGCGCAAGTGCCGATCGTCGAAAACCCGCCGCTCGCGCGCGCGCTCTACGCCACCGTGGATCTCGAAGAAGAGATTCCGCCCGACCAGTACAAGGCCGTGGCGGAAGTCATCTCCTACGTCTTCGCGCTCAAGAAGAAGCGCCCGAGCCGCCTCGACATCAACGCGCGTCCGCAACGCTGAACATGACGGGAATTGAACTCACCATCGACGCCCTGGGATCGGGCGGCGACGGTCTCGCCAGAACCGCCGAGGCGTCGCGCGTGATCGTGCCGAGGGCTTTACCCGGCGAGCGCGTACGCGCGACCATCGGCAAGGGTGCGCGCGCGGAGAATGTCGAGATCCTCGCGCCGTCGCCCGATCGCGTAACCCCGCCGTGCACGCATTTCGGCGCTTGCGGCGGCTGCTCGATCCAACATTTGGGTGCGGCCGCCTACGCCGAATGGAAGACCGGCCTGCTGCGCGACGCATTGAACCGCGTGGGATTGTCGCCGGAGATCGCCCCCTTGCGATCCATTCCACCACGCACGCGACGACGCGCCGATCTCGCCGCCGTCAACGCGGCGAGCAGCGTGGCGCTGGGGTTCCATCGCGACGGATCGGCCGATATCGTCGACGTGACGAATTGCGAAGTGTTGAGCCCCGCCCTTGCCGCCGCCTTGCCGGGCTTGCGCGGCGTGTTGCGCGAAGCGCTGGACGCGTCCGAACGCGTCGATCTGCATTTGACCGCGACCAAAGAAGGCATCGATCTGCTGATCACCGGCCGCCTGCCCGATGCGCGCATCCGCGCGAAGTTGGCCGAATTCGCACGCGCCGCCGATATCCCGCGCATCGCGTGGCGTAAGAATATCCGTTCGACGCCCGAGATCGTGGTGTTACGCGCCGTTCCCCATCTCGATATTTCGGGCGTGGCGGTCGAGCCGCCGCCCGGCGCCTTCCTGCAAGCCGCCCTCGAATCTGAAGCCATTCTGGTCGAGGAGATCGTCGCCGCGATCGGCAAGGCCAAGCGCGTCGCCGATCTTTACGCAGGGTTGGGCACCTTCACCTTCCCGCTGAGTGGGCGCGTTCATGCGGTCGAAGGCAACGATCCGGCGCGCTTGGCGCTGGATGCGGCCGCGCGCAAAGCCGAACGCGCAGGGCGCGTCACGTCCGAAACGCGCGATCTCGACCGCCGGCCGCTGACGCCACCGGAGCTCGAAGCCTATGACGCCGCGATTTTCGATCCGCCGCGCGAAGGCGCCGAAGTCCAGGCGAAGAATTTCGCGCGCGGACGCGTCCCCACTGTGATCGGCGTGTCGTGCAACCCAGTCACCTTCGCGCGCGATGCGAAGATCATGGCCGAAGGCGGCTACAAGTTGGAACGCGTGGTGCCGGTCGACCAGTTCCTATGGACCGGCCATTTGGAACTGGTCGCTACGTTCAAGAAACCGCGGAAGCGCTAGAAGTTTTCGGCGAGGTCGGCTTTCGCCCCCCGGCGCATGAGGCCGAACTCGGTCGTGCCCGCGATGAAGCGCATGCCGCGCGCGAACAGCTTCTTGGCACCCCACGGCCCGTGCGGCACGGTGCCGACCGGCACGTTGGATTTGCGCGCGTCCGCAATGATCTTGTCGATGGCGCGTTCCAGCACCGGCGATTCGAAATTCTGCGCGACACCCAGCGAGCCCGACAAATCGTTGGGCCCGACGATGATCATGTCCACACCCTCGACCGCCGCGATCTTCTCGGCACTCGCCACACCCTTTTCCGATTCGATCTGGAGCATGACGAACAGGTTTTCCGACATGAACTCGATATAGTTCGGCAAGGGAATGCCGCGCATCATCGCGCGCCACGGGCCATAGCCGCGCCGCCCCTTCGGCGGATAGCGACAGGCGGCCACGGCGGCCTTGGCCTGTTCGACATCGTCGATCATCGGGATCATCACCGTGTCGGCGCCAAGGTCGAGCAATTGCTTCAAATAGACTTGGTCGTTCCACGGCGTGCGCACGCACAGGCCGCAATCGTAGGGGAACGAGGCCAGCAATTGCGTGCGCGTCTGTTCGAGCGACGAAGGCCCGTGCTCGTTATCGACGATCAGACAGTCGTAGCCGGTATCGCCCAACGCTTCGACCGTCGATGCCGAGGCCGAATGCAGCCACACGCCCGACAGATTGGCGCCGGTCGCCAGGCGGCGTTTGAATTGGTTGGGCTTCAGCATCGGATTTGGTCTCCCCCGGTTGGATATTTCCGGCCATCTTCGGCGCTTGCAACGGTCACGGGCAAGCCCATAAAACGGGGCGTGGGCTTGATGTCCTCCCTCCTCTCCCGGTTGTCGCGCGGCGCCTCGGATTCCCAAGGCCGCAAGCGCACGCTGGCGGTCGCCGATCTGGTGGAACCCGGCCGGACGACCGAGGTGCGCGTGACGCGCAATCCGCGCGCGCGGCGCATTTCCTTGCGCGTCGATCCGACCGACGGCGCCGTGGCGCTGACCGTGCCGTGGCATGTGTCGATCGAGGAAGGCTTGCGCTTCGCCCGGCGCGAGGCCGATTGGCTGCGCAAGCGCCTCGAAAGATTGCCGGAATCCGCCCCCTTCGCGGCCGGCGCGGAATTCGACTTCATGGGATTGCGCGTGCGCGTCGAACATGTGCCGGGTGCGGGCCCCACGCGCTTGGACGGCGACGTGCTGCGCGTGGGCGGCGACGCGGAATTCGTCGCACGCCGGGTGCGCGATTTCCTGCGTGCGCAAGCGCGCAGCGTGCTGCTGGCGAAATCCCGCGACGTGGCGCAGCGCATCGGCAAGACGGTCCGCGCCGTGCGCATAGCAGACCCCAGATCGCGCTGGGGTTCGGCAGCGTATGACGGGCGGCTTTCCTATTCCTGGCGGCTGGTGCTCGCCCCCGTCTTCGTGCTGGACTATGTCGTCGCGCACGAAGTGGCGCATCTGGCCCATATG
>JAIUNH010000451.1 GCA_020161965.1 Pseudomonadota bacterium | reverse complement strand
CGTTCGAGGAACAGCAGCGCGCCAACGTGGTCTATGACGACGGCTTGCTCGACGCCAATAACTGGCCGCTACACTTACGCGCCCGCTTGCTCGGCGATACGCAAGCCAGCGACGAGACGAAGCAGGACTTCAGCGGCGCGGACGAATTCCAACCTGCCGCGCCGCAGACGACGGACGAGGAAGACGCCGAACCGGTTCAGGTCGCGCAGGCGCCCGGACAACCGGCGCAGTCACCTGTGCCGCAACGCCCGCGCGTGAGCCGCATCGGTGATAGTTGGATCGTCGAGCAGCCCGATCAACTCACCGGACAAGCGCAACAGAACGGCGGCTGGCTCGGCACGGGCCCCGGCGGAAAGCCGAGTCACGAATGCGTCGGTTTGGTGCAATACGCGGTTCCCGGTATCGGCCACACCAGTACTTGGCGCGCCGGTGAAACGGTACGGCCGGCCGATCCCGAAAGACCATCGACGATCGCGCCCGGCACGCCGTTGGCGACCTTTCGGCCGGACGACAAGGGAGAGTTGCGTTATCCCAATCGCTCAACCGGCAATCATGCGGGTATATTCGATGGCTATGGGGAAAGGAACGGCCGCCCGGGCATTTGGATGATCGATCAGTTCCGCAATGGTGAAGCGCAACGACGGCATTACCCGTTCGAACGTCCGCCCGGCGAGCGTGGCTATCGCGCGGGCGATTTTTCGGCCATCCGTTCGGGTAGGTGATATGAATCTCCGAATACTCGTTTCGGTTCTGATGCTAACGGCGGCTCCAATGAGCACCGCCATTGGCGAATCGCGTGTTGTCGTGACGGCTTGTCCCGCGACTGCGCCGTCCGGCAATCGGCTGCCATTGATTTATGGCCGCGTCATTCATTCGCCCGAAGGCGAGTCGGGTTATCCCGATCCTGATTGGGAGCAACACCAAGGCAGTCGTAGGCGCGTTCGCAACGACTTTGAACTCGCAGATTTTCGCGCTGCGCGTATCGAATGCAGGTTCGGGACACAAGACAATCGATACGGCGTGACAGCGATCTATCCGGTGCCTGGCCTGCTCCTCTCATGCGAGAGCGTCATCAATGAGCCACCCGATAGGCCTTATCCGCCGATCTGGGAACATTTCGCTTGCACCTCGCGGGTCGAATGATGCGCGCCTTTCTGACGATCATGGCTCTGTCGCTGTGGCCCTTAGGCATGTCCGGCGTGCAGGCGCAGTCGTCGGACGAGGAAATCCCGGAGATCACGGAACTCCGGTCGGGTGCGGTGTGGAACGATGATTACGGATTCTATCTACCCGTCCGGAATACGACCGTTTGCGCGAACAACATGCCGAATGGCGGGCCGCAGTTCGTGGTTTTGCCGGAAGGCAGTTCCTGTGATCCGGCGCCCGAACGCCCGCATATCTTTATTCGACTTAGCTACGACATGACTGCCTACGACGAAATATTGCCGCCGCGGTGGCGCGTGATCGCACGGCATCGTTGCCGTACCAATGACGCGAAGCGTCCGAGAGAGTTCGGGTCGGCGCCGGTTCGCGTCGGCGGATTGCCGACCTTCATTTGCCGGACGCGGTACGAACTGGAAGATGGCACGAAATTCCGCTCGACCGCGCTGCTCGCCTATCGTGGGCCGGGGCCCTATCCCAAATTCAGTTACCTAATCTGGACGATGGCGCCGGTGGACGAGATCGAACAGGCCGAGCGCGATCTGTTCGCCGTGGCACGTCGCGTCCAATTACGGCCCTACGATTGATAAAGGCCGCCGCCTTGCCTCAATCGCGCCGTGTGGCGTCGCTTTTGCCGACCGCGACGGATTTGAGGATCGCGTAGACCTGTAGCCCCTCGCGCAAGCCCAACTCCGCGACCGAGGCACGGGTGAGGCGCGCCGCGATTATTTGATCGCCCGCCACGAGGGCGAGTTCCGCGTCGGGGCCGTCGGCGTTTTGCGTCACGCGCGCGATCGTCGCTTGGATCGCGTTGCGTGCGGACAAGCCTTCGGGCTTTTTCGTTGCCACCATCACGTCGCGCGCGCGGACATGCACGCGCACGCGCGTGCCGGGGCTCGCGTCGAGTGCCGGCACGTCCAGCGTGCCGCCCGCGAATTCAAGACGCGTGAGCGCGTAGTCGGGCATGTGATCGGCGACGGTGGTTTCCAGCACGCCGCCCGCATCGAACCGCCCGGCGATCGCCGTGAATTCGGGATGCAGCGCCATGTCGGCGATCGTGCCCAGTGCGCGCACTTCGCCCGCATCGATCAGCGCGATTCGGTCGGCAAGGCGCATCACCTCGTCCGCCGCGTGGCTGACATAGACGATCGGCAGTTTGGTTTCGGCTTGCAGCCGGTCGAGATAGGGCAGGAGTTCGGCTTTGCGCGCGGCGTCGAGCGAGGCGAGCGGCTCGTCCATCAGCAGCGCGCGGGGGCGCGCCAGCAAGGCGCGGCCGATGGCCACACGCTGGCGCTCGCCGCCCGACAGCGCGACGGGTTTGCGTGCGAGCAAAGCCTCGATGCCAAGCAACGCGACGATCGCGTCGAAATCGGCACTTCGTTCGCCGCCGGGCGCGCGCATGGCGCCGTAGCGCAGATTGGCGGCGACATCGAGATGCGGGAACAGCCGCGAATCCTGGAAGACGTAGCCCAGGCGCCGCTTTTCCGCCGGCACGTCGATGCCCGTGGCGGAGTCGAACAGCACATTCCCGCCCAGCGCTATGCGGCCTTGATCCGGCCGCACGAGCCCGGCAAGGGCGCGCAAGATCGACGTTTTCCCCGAGCCCGAGCGGCCGAACAGCGCCAGCACGCCGTCGGATGGTGCTTGCAGCTTCGCGTTCAGCGCGAATTCGCCCAGACGGGTTTGGATGTCGAGTTCGATCATCTTCCCATCATCCGCTTCACGCGCCGGGCGAGATATTCGGACAGCAGCAATCCCGCGAAGGCGAGCGTGATCGAAATCGTCGCGAGGCGGGCGGCCATCGCTTCGCCGCCGGGGCGTTGCAGCGCCGAATAGATCGCCAGCGGCAGCGTTTGCGTTTCGCCGGGCACGTTCGACGCGAAGGTAATGACGGCGCCGAATTCGCCCAGGCTTGCCGCGAAAGCGATCATGCCGCCCGCCAGGATCCCCGGCAGGATCAGCGGCAGCGATGCACTGCGATCGAGCAGGAATAGTCCCCGGGAAGGCTGATTTCCAGACATCATTCGCCTAGTCGTCTCCCGCGGGGTGCGACCCCCACGGGAAGGATTGCACAAGCCGCCCTTATCACTGGACAGGATACTTCATCGGTGCGCAGGAACCCAGCAGCGCCGATATCTCCTTGGCCGACTGGTCGAGCGCCTCCTTGGCGGACTTCTCGTCGGCAAGGTAGGAAGAGAGCTCGCGCACGAGGATATCGGTCATCTCGCTCGACTGCGGGATCGTGGGCTTCGGCCTGGCAACCTCGTTCGACCCCATCGACGCCTGGGAATAGGGCAGCTTCTGGACCTCGGCGGAAGCGTAGACATCCGGGCGCGCAGTGGCGCCGCCGTTGAGGTGCTGGTTCAGCTGCTGCTCGTAGGCCATCATCCACTGGATGAAGAGGTAGGCCGCTTCCTTGTTCTTGGAGGAGGAGGGAACGAGATAGGTCCAGCCCTCGACCTGAGCCACCTTGCCGCCGTCGCCCTGCGGAACG
>JAIUNH010000450.1 GCA_020161965.1 Pseudomonadota bacterium | reverse complement strand
GTTCGAGCCGCGTTTGCGCCACACGGCCTTGGGCACCGAGATCGGGGGCACGCGAAAGTTTTGCAAGTTCGCCCGCCAACGCCGCGAGACCCAGCTTTGCGTCGCCGATCATCGCCGCTTCGGTCGGATAGATCGCGCCGATCACGCCTGGATCGATATCGAGATGAACGATGCGTGTACCCTTGGCGGGGAAGCGCCAGCGTTCGGTGGTGACCGAGCCTGCGCGACAGCCGACGAAGAAAACGAGATCCGCCCCTTCCACAAGCGCGCGCGTCGGCAGCGTGCCGCCATTGGAGCCGACGACGCCCACGCTTAACGGATGCGAATCCGGCAAGGCGCCTTGGCCGGAAATCGTCGTCGCGACCGGCATGCCAAGCATTTCCGCGACGCGCGCGAGTTCGTCATGCGCGTTCGAAATCACCACGCCGCCGCCGACGATGCACACGGGGCGCACGGATTTGGCAAGCGCTTCGGCGCATTTCTTGACGTCGGCGGGATCGGGCCCGACGCGCGACGCGGGGAACACGCCGTACCGCGCATCGCCCTGCACATCGGCTTCGTCCAGCGCGTCTCGCTGCACGTCATAGGGCAAGCCCAGATGTACGGCACCGGGACGGCCGGTCGTCGCCTCGCGGAAGGCGCGGCGCAGGATGTTCGGGATATCGGCCGCGCGGTCGATGACCTTGTTCCATTTCGAGACGGGGCGGAACAACGCTTCCTGGTCGAGTTCGGTCAGCGTGTATTTGCCCCGGCTCGACACCGAGATATCGGTGGTGACGGCCAGCATCGCGACCGAGCTTTCATTGGCTTCGGCGACGGCCGGCAGAATGTAGGTGGCCCCGCCGCCCGACGGGCCTTCGCACACGCCGACCTTGCCGGTCACGCGCGCATAGGTGTCGGCCATGTAGCCGGCCGAGCGTTCGTCGCGGGTCAGGATATGGCGAATGCCGTGGCCGCCGGGCCCGCCGAGGCGCGCGAGCGCGTCGTAAAGCGGCAAGGACGTATCGCCGCACAGGCCGAAAACCGTGTCGACGCCATGCGCCGTCAAAAGTTTTACGAACGCTTCCGCACCCGAAAGCCGATTATCCGCCAAGACCTTGCTCCTCCCCCGAAGCCCCGGAGTGGGGCATGGGGCGGCGGCCGATGTCAATCCTTGCGGTCTTCGATCAGCGTGGCGTAGACGCGCTTGGCGACGGGCAATAGCGTATCGCGCGTCGTCTCCGACAGCAGCGCGTAGCCGTATTTGCCTTCCTGCCAATAGAACATCGACACGCCGTTGGTCTCCTGGAAGCGGAAGGCCGTCTGGCGTGCCTCGATCTCGCTGCACACGTAAAGCGTCAGGCGTTTGCCGTCGCGCGTTTCGTACATGAATTGCGCGGCCGGGCCCGAACCGCCGGGGCCGGGCAGCAAGCGCCCGCCGACCAGCGTGAATCCATAGGTATCGAGGCGCGGCACGATCAGCTTGGTGCCCAAACGCCGCGACAGCCAATTGACCAGATGCTCCTCCTCGCTCGCCGGCACTTCGACCGGGTGGCGCACTTCGGCGACGTAAAGCCGATGTGCGGCGACCGCCGGCGGCGGGATATCGGCCATGATCGTATCGGCCGTGTTCGTGGCGGCGGCGGGAACGGGCGGAACGGCGAATTCGCGTGCCAGGGTAAAGCCCAGCCCCACGCCGATCGCCAGCATGGCGGCACTGGCCGCGATCGCGACGGGGAAGCGGCGTTTGGCCGGCGGACGAACGCGCGCAGCGGCGATCAGATGTTGGGGAATTTCCTCCTCCAGCACATGGGCCGTGGCGCCGCGCAACGCGACGATGTCGGCCAAATCCGCGCGCACGCGCTGCGCCAAGGCGGGATCGGCGGCGAGCCAGGCATCCACCTCCGCGTGCTCGGCCGGGGTCAAACGCCCGTCCACATAGCGCAGCAATTTGTCTTCCATCTTGTCGGTCATTTTATCACCTTCAGCCGCGCGCGCGGAACGTCCTCGCGCAGCCGCGCGCGGGCGCGCGACAAACGCGACATGACCGTTCCCACGGGCACGTCCAGGATTTTCGCGGCGTCCTCGTAAGCAAGGCCTTCCAGCCCCACGAGCAGCACCACCGCGCGTTGGTCTTCGCCCAGCATCGCGACGCGATCCAGGATTTCGCGCGCCGCGAGTCTTTCGTGTTGATCGGCTTCGGCGCCGTCGCGCAAATCGTCGTAGTCGAGCGTCACCGGCGAACGCGCCTTCTTGCGCGCCTGGTTCGCGTTGATGTTGTGCATGATCGCGAACAGCCAAGCGCGCAGATCGCCGCCCTCGCGCCACAAATGCCAGCGATCCAACGCCCGCGCGATCGTGTCGTGGACCAGATCGTCGGCTTGGCCGCGCGATCCCGCCAAAGCGCGCGCATAGCGGCGCAGACGCGGCAGGCAAGCGATGATCGCATCGCCGCGGGCTTGCGCGTCCTTGTCGCTCGTGTCGCTCAACGGTCGGTCCTTCGCATGCCCGGTAGACACCGGCGACGCGGGCCTATTCCCCGGCCGCGCATTCCCGGCATTATGCGCCCAATTTCGGGTGCCGACACAAGATGCAGCGTCAGGATTTGGCCAAAATCGCCCGCGCCGTTTCGGCGTCGCGCGCGATCTGGGTTTTGAGCGCGTCGAAACTCTCGAATTTGCGTTCCTCGCGCACGAAATCGATCAATTCGACGATCAGGCGCTTGCCGTAAAGATCGCCGGCGAAATCGAACAGATGCGCTTCCAAGCGCGGGGCCGGATCGCCGCCCGCCGTCGGCCTTATCCCGATATTCGCGACGCCGTTCACGATATGCGCGGCGGCCCCTTTCACCCGCACGGCATAGACGCCGAGCTTGGGCGGCATATAGGGACCCAACGCGATATTCGCCGTGGGAAAGCCGATCGTGCGGCCGCGCTGGTCGCCTTTGCGCACGCGCCCGTCGATCGCGAAGTTGCGGCCCAGAATTCGCGCGGCGGTTCGGGGATCGCCGCCCTTCAACGCCTCGCGCACGGCGGTGGAGGAGAAGACGAGCAATTCCCCGCCGCTATCGTCGCGCGCCGCCGGCACGATGGCGGCGTCGGCCCCATGGGCGCGCATATCGGCGATCAGCGTGTCGGCATTGCCGCCGCGCCCTTTGCCGAACACGAAATCGTAACCGGCGACGACGCAGGCAAGGCCCAAGCCCTTCGCCAGCACGTCGCCCGCGAACTCGCCGGCGGTCATCGACGACAGGCGCTTGTCGAAGCGCAACACGAAACAAAGATCGACGCCCAGATCGCGCAGCGCATCGATCTTCAAATGCGGGCTCGCCAGCAGGAACGGCGGCAGATCGGGCTTGAAGAAGCGGCGCGGATGCGGCTCGAACGTCACGATCGCCGAAGGCCGCCCGGCTTGGCGCGCGCGCGCGACCGCTTCGCCGATCACCGCCGCATGGCCGCGATGCACGCCGTCGAAATTGCCGATGGCCAGCACCGGCCGGGCGAGCTCCGCCGGCAGGGGCTCGGATCCGTGAAGGACGGTGAAGGCGGAAGAAGCGGTCATCGGCAGGGCGGCCCGGGCTCGGCGGCGCCGGAGCGGCGAGCCCGCCAGTGCTTTGGAGCAGGAATGGTCGTCCGCCTGTAGAGGATTTCCGCCGCCTTGCCCAGCCTTTCAGCGCCGGTTTGAAATTCGGCTCGC
>JAIUNH010000449.1 GCA_020161965.1 Pseudomonadota bacterium | reverse complement strand
GGATGGCCGCTGCAGCCCATGTACTGGGCGGCTTGCTCGTCCGAAACGATGACGAGCATATTCTGGGGCGTCGTCGACATTCAGCGTTCCTCGTGTTGAAGCGGGTCGAGCCTGTAGATGCGGGTCGCCGTACCGGCGTAAATTTCGCCGCGTTCGGCGGGCGTGTAGCGCGACAGCACCGCATCGATCGCCGCGCGCAGCCGCGCCGGCGCGACGAACAGACGATCGACGGGATAGTTCGAACCGAACATGCAGCGCCGCGGACCGAAGCGGTCGACGATCTGCGCGATCAGTTCGGTAAGACCCGTATCGGTTTCATGCGGGTTCATCATGTAAAAGCCGCTGAGCTTCACCGCGACGTTCGGCCGCGTCGCGAAACGGTCGAGCCCGTCGCGCCAGCGCGTCAGGCCTTCGGCAGTGCGATCGATCGGATGGCCGCCATGGGTCAGCACAAAAACGATATCGGGATTCTCGTCGACGCATTCGCAAGCGATCGCGGCGACCGTCGGCGGCGCCTGCAACTCGCAAACAAATCCGTATCGCGCCAAGGCGGCGAGATTGCGCCGCCACGTCGGAACTGCGAACAGCGTATCCTCGGGTCGCAACGTGGCGAGCCCACCCGAAATGCCCTTGATCTGCCGGATGCCGCGCACGCGTCGCTCTTCGGCATGGCGCGCGACGATCTCGGCCGCGTCGTCGCGGGTCAGATCCGCCTGTGCGACGATGGCGCTGGGCAAGCCGCCCGTGGCTGCGCAACGCGCGAGCCAGTGCGTTTCCTCGACCGGATCATCGGGTCGGCGCGCCGCCTCCACATGCACCGAGCGCGAACCGCCCATCGCCGCGAGATCGGCAGCGTAATCGGCCGGCAGATAGTCGCGGCGCAACGCTTCGTCGGTGCCGAATGCGGTTTTGCGCGGCGCGCCGCGCAAACCGGGATAGCCGCCCGCCGACCCCGATAGATCGAAGAAGTGATGATGCGCGTCGACGAGATCCATCTAGCGGGCGGCCTTGCGCGCCACGAACGCGTCGCGCGCGCGGCGGTAGAGATAGGGCCAAACGACGAACAGGATCGAGCCCGCAAGAATGGCGGCCGAACCCGGCCGCGTGATGAAAGGCAGGAAACTGCCGTCGGAATCCATCAGCGCGGAGCGCAGCGAGGTTTCGAACAGCGGCGCAAGCACCAATCCGATGACGAACGGCGCCGTCGGGATTTTCGCGACGATCATGGCAAGACCCACCGCACCGAAGGCCAGCATGATCCACACGTCGGACAATTGGCCGTTCAGCGAATAGGTGCCGATCGTCGAACACACAAGGATCGCAGGCACCAGATAGTGACGCGGCACGTTGATGATTCGCGCCATCGGCACGCAGGCGACGATCAGGATCACGAACATCAATATGTTCGCGACGAGGTAGGTCGCAATGATGCCGAAGAATACGTCAGGCGACTCGCGGACGAGCAGCGGGCCGAGATTGATGTTGTGGAAGATCAGCGCCGCCATCAGAAACACATCGGCCGGCGCCCCGGGAATGCCCAGCGCGATCATCGGCACCAGCGAGCCGCCCACCGTGGCGTTATTGCCGGTTTCCGACGCAACGACGCCTTCCTCGCGGCCCTTGCCGAAACTCGCGGGATCCTTATCGAGATTTTGGGTCGCGACATAGGCGATAACCGAGCCGATATTGGCACCCGCCCCCGGCAGAATACCGATCCATGTGCCGATGAGACCGGAGCGGACGACATTCCATTTGTGATTCAAAATGGACCCGACGGCCCGCAACACGTCGCCGATCTTCGTCGTTATCTGATCGGCGCGCGGCTTATCCGGGATCGTTTCGGCGAGCAAGCCGCCGATGGCGAAGACGCCCATCAGCACGGGGAACAGGTCCAAGCCCTTATCGAGCGCGCCGAAGCCGAACGTAAAGCGCGCGTCGGATGTGACCGGGTCGAGCCCGACCAGCGCCACCAGAATGCCGAGTGCGCCCGACAATAATCCTTTAAGCGTGTCGCCCTGCCCGGCCGCCGCGATCAACAGCAAGCCGCCGGCGATCATTGCCGCCATTTCGTATTGGCTGAAGCGAACGGCGATACGCGCAAGCGGCACCGTCACGGTGGCCAGCACGATCCACGAAATCAGGCCGCCAAGCAGCGAGGCGGTGACCCCCAAGGCCAGCGCGCGCGCTGCTTGGCCGCGCTTGGCCATCGCGTGCCCGTCGAACGTCGTCATCACCGAAGCGGGCGTGCCGGGAATGCCCAGCAGAATGCCCGACGTAAGGCCCCCGCTGACGCCGCCCACATACATGCCGATCAGCAAGTATTGCGCGAGGATGCTGTCCATCGTCACGGTCAGCGGCAGGGTCAGCGCCATCAGCACGCCCTGGTTCAGACCGGGTATCGCGCCGAAAATCAGCCCCAACGTCACGCCGACGGCGGAATAGGTCATCCCCATCACCGACATATGCGCGGCGAAGGCGTTGAGAAGAAGATCGGCTTCGCTCATGACTTCGCTCCGGCGGCGACGCGCGCGACCGCTTGACGCGTCATCGCCACACCTTGGCGACCGCATTTTTCGATCGCCATCGCGTCGATCAGCGCGTCGGCCGTCGTCGAGAGGATCGGCAGCGCGGCGCGATGCGCGCCGACGGCGAGGGCGAGCGCTTTCGCGTCCTTAACGGCGAGCACGCCCGGTCCGGGCCCGTCCTCGTCGGCGGCCATCGCGACGCCGTGCCGCTCGAGGATGACGGAACAGCCCGCCCCCTGCCCGCGCAACATCGACGCGACCAGCGCCGTACGCGACAAGCCGGCCGCTTGCGCCAGCGCCAACGCCTCGGCGAAGGCGGCGAGCGTCGCCTGTCCCACGCCGTTGTTCAAAATCTTCGCCAGGATCGCGTCGCCGGGCCGGTCGAAACGCACATGTCCCTTGCCGCCCGCACGCAGCAGCGGTTCCAGCGCCGCGACGGATGCTTCGTCACTCGCGAACATAAAATGCATCTGTCCGGCTTCGGCATCCTTGCCGACGCCGATCAAGGCGCCTTCGACATGACGCCCGCCCGATGCCCCGCGCGCATCGGCGATTTCGCGCGCCAGCGCCACCGGCACGGTCGATAGATCGCAGGTGACGATATCCGCACCCGCCGCGACCAGACCGCCATCCCATAGATAGACCGCGCGCACCGCATCGACACTTGGCAACGATGTCGCGACGACCGGCGCCACTTTCGCCGCTTCGGCTACAGATGCGACGAC
Source organism: Pseudomonadota bacterium (assembly GCA_020161965.1). GTDB lineage: Bacteria > Pseudomonadota > Alphaproteobacteria > CACIAM-22H2 > CACIAM-22H2 > Tagaea. The sequence continues at coordinate 432 of JAIUNH010000449.1, read as the reverse complement.
GCGCACCCCCGCCGCGCGCGCTGCCACGCATGCCGTTTCGGCAATATCGAAACCCGCGACGCGCGTGCCGGTGCGGGATGAGACGCTGTCGCTGTCGAAGACGCATTTCGAACTCGTCGTGGACGAGGAACGCGCCCTCTGGGTGATCGATCGCGAGTCGACGAACGGTGTCGTCATCCGCCGCGGCACGCAGCGTCAGACCGCCGTTCCCGGTGAGCGGACCCGCGTGCGCATGGGCGACGTGCTCGAGATCGGCGACCGGAGCGCCACCGTGGAGGTCGCATCATGAACGAGTTGCCGATCGTCGTGCGCGCGGGAGCCGCGAGCCACACGGGGCTTCGCCGGCGGGTCAACGAGGACTCGTTCCTCGCGGAGTCGCCGCTCTTCCTCGTCGCCGACGGGATGGGCGGCCACGACGCCGGCGACCGCGCG
>JAIUNH010000448.1 GCA_020161965.1 Pseudomonadota bacterium | reverse complement strand
GTGGCGACCATCGCGGATTGGAACACGCCGCGCGCGACGGATGGGAGCAACGGCGGCCCGAACCAAGCGAACGGGGCCTTATCGGCGGATGCGGCGCAAGTGACCGGATGGCGCACGCCGACGAAGGGAAACGGGGACCGGGGGGGGCAAGATCCGGAGCGCCGCAAGGGCCACAATCTGAACCTACAGGACGAAGTGCTGCTGGTGGGATGGAACACCCCGACAGCGCAGACGCAGCGCAAGAGCGCGCGAGCGATGATGTCATCGACGGAGAATGGCCGACGCTCGGGCGGCGGTCAGTCGAGCAGTCCGGGGTTAGAGCAGCAAGCAGAACTGGCAGCCGGACTTGTGCCGAAAGAGCTCCAGGGCGCCGCGATGGCAGCAACGCGCGCACGCCTTGGGATCGGTTCGAGCTCGTCACCCTGCGCGACGGCACCACGCGGCGCGTTGAACCCGGCATTTTCCCGCTGGCTCATGGGGTACCCGCCCGAGTGGGACGACTGCGCGGGTACGGCAACGCGATCGTCCCGGAAGTCGCGGCCGAAATCCTCCGCGCGTATCTCGAAGGACCGGTGACCCCATGACCGACGCCCTGCCGCCCCCGCCCGTGCCCGCCGATTGCGATCTGCGCGGCCTGCCGTTCATGCCGCTACATATCGACCGGCTGCAAAAGTCGAAAGCGTGGCTGCGCTGCAAACGCACGCCCGCCCTCGCCTTCTATCTGCTGAACCTCTGGATGCGGGCATGGCAGGAAGCGCCCGCGTCGAGCCTCGAGGACGACGACGACGTGCTGGCCGACGCCGCCATGTGCCCGCCGAGCGAATGGGCCACGGTTCGCGACGAGGCGCTGCGGGGGTGGACCAAGTGCAGCGACGGCCGTCTCTACAACCCGACTGTGGCAGAATTGGCACGCGACGCCTGGGAGGAGCGGGTCAAATACCGACAGAGGACGGAAGCCGCCCGCAGGGCGCGCGAGGAGAAACGTAACAGCAATGTCGCTGAGAATGCGACAGAGGCCAAGCCGCCGCGCAAATCGTCTGTCACAGAGAAAGCGCCGACTGTCACAACGTCTGTTACAGCACTTAAGGGAGAGGGACAGGGAGAGGGACAGGGAGAGTGTAAGGGTAAGGGACAGGGAGAGGGACAGGGATACTTAGAAGGTTCCGTTCCTTCGGAACGGACGCGTGCCGCGTCGTCACCGGCTGCGCCGGTCGTGATTTCGCCCGGAAACGGGGTCTCCAGCGATTCGGAGGGCGATCCGGTACTACCCCAGCCCCCGCTTGCGCTGAACCTGCCCAGCGACGACGCCGCTGCGATTGCGATGCGTCTTTGCGACGTGTCCCCGCCCGGGGGTGACTGGCGCAAGGCGCTGTACCGCCAGGGCTTGGATTACCTCGCCCGTGCGACCGGCAAGAAACCCGACCGAATGCGCGGATTCCTGGGCGCGCAGCTGAAAGCCCTGCAAGACGATCCGCGCGCGGTGTTCGATATCCTCGCTGAGGCCGAGCAGCGCGAGGTTGCCGAGCCCGTCGCGTGGATCACCCGCGCCGTTGCGACACGCGCCGGAAGCTCGGGCCAGCAGCAAGCCGTTGCCGACGACAAAGCGCTGATGGAGCGCATCGACAAAGCGATGACGAGGGCCTGAGCCATGGCGCTTTTGACCGATGGACCCACGACGATCGCCACCACGCGCGACATGGTGGCAGCGCTGATGCGCCGCTTCCCCAAGCACGTCGAGAGCATCGAAAGCTGGGCGCCGAGCTTCGCGCGCACGCTGGGCCACCTCCAGCCCGCACGGCTCGAGGCGGTGTTCTTCCAGGTGGTCGATCTGTGGGAATACCGCGAGCCGCCAAAGCCCGCGGATTTCGTCAAGGTGCTGGGTGCGAGCCGCCCCACCGATCCGCGCGACAAGCAGACCGCCGCGCAGTGGACCGACATCCTGGAGAAGGGCAAACAGCGCGACGAACTGGCCAAGCGCCTGGTGGCCGCGACGCGCGCGAAATACGCGCTGATGATCGACAAGGCGGCGAAGAAATGGGGTGTGCAGCCCGCCCACGTCGAGCGGATCATGTTCCTGCGGCTGGGCAAGCCCTACGGCACGCCCGAAAGCGGCTCGCTCGCGCACAAGGCGGCGACCGAGGCGATCTTCGGCGGCAAGCCCACGCCCGAATACGTCGATCTCGATGCGAGCGACGAGGCGTGGGCGCACCGCAGGCACTGCGCGACGATCTACGCGCAGCAGGATCGGGAATCGCCCGTCGCCGTGCCGTGGGGTCAGCACACCGTCAATCGCCGTCCGCACGAAGATCCCGACGAGGAACGCCGCCGGCGCGACACGATCGCCACCGCCGAGCGGGAAGCCGAACGCATCAGCGCGGAGGATTGACGCCATGAAGCCCAAGCGCCGCCGTCCGCCTCGCCCCCGCGCCGATCATGTGAAGCTGCGCTTGCACATGGTCTATTTCGCGATGATGCCGCCCAGCCCCGAAGGCGCGATCGTCGCGGGCTATCAGCAGATCATCCACGAGCTACGCCAGGCGCGTATTGCCAAGAAGATGACGCAAGAAGAACTCGACGAACGGCTCGGGTTGACGCGCGGGCATGTCGAGAAGCTCGAGAACCGTACGCGCATCGCGCGCGCCGATACGCTGATGCTGTGGGCCGATGGGCTCGGCTTCGCGCTCACCATCGCGCCCCCGACTCGGACGGAAAGCGCAACGCTGCCCAAATAGTGGGCTGCTATCTCTTGAGGTTTCCGCCGTGCGTTGACGACCTTTCGCCCCGGCTCGACCCTCGCGCGCGGTCCACAACCCCGGTCGATCCGCCCGCATGCCCCGTGCCCTCTCCAACAAGATCAAGCGCGCCATCGCTCACCTCGCCTCGGGTGATGCGCGCCATGTGAAGCAGGCCGCCGAAATGGTCGGCTGCACCCGTGAAGCGCTGTCTCGTGCCCTCCAGCGCGACGATGCTCAAGCGATCCTGCTGAGCGAGTTGAAGCGCCATCGATCCGTCTACAGCCGTCTGCGCGCTCAACGCGCCGTCGATCACCTCGCCAAGTACGCGAAATCCGAGGACGTGAAGCTCAAAGCGGCAACGTGGATTGAGACGACGTTGGGGATGGGCGGGACGCGAGCGGAATCGCAAAGCGGCGGCGGTGCTGTCGGAGTCGGTGGGACGATCGTGCTGAACATCGCCCTCAAACACGTCCAGACGGGCCAAATCGGCGCACCACACGCGCACCAAACGGAAGCAATCGCGCAAATCGTTGAAGTGCCAGCGCAATCCGAGCCCGCCCGCATCCTTGCCAAGGTCGCGGACGACACCGCCGACGACGAGCAGACCCCGGGTGGTCGACATGGCTGATCGCGCCCGAGACCCGGGGGGTCGAAAAATCACGCGCGGTCGTCTCGCCCCCCTCATTCACCTCGGCAAGACCCCCTCCCCAACCCCGTGTGTTTTTTTTCCCGGTTTCAGGGGTCCGCGATGAGCGAATTCCGGATCGACTACGAACCGGACGGCGTGACGCTCGAACGCTTCCTCGTGAGCGAGGCGCCGGTCGCGGGGATCATCGGGCCGTGGGGTTCGGGAAAATCGCGCGCGTCGTGCGTGAAGCTCGGCATCAATGCGGCGATGCAAGCCCCGTCGCGCAAGGCCGGGGTGCGGCGGCGGCGAACGCTGATTACG
>JAIUNH010000447.1 GCA_020161965.1 Pseudomonadota bacterium | reverse complement strand
GTCGTCTCACGCGACGAGTTGTCGGAAATCCTGCACGGGCGCACGCCGCATCCGCTCGACCGGTCGATCGACGTGGCGGTCAGCCGCCTGCGCCGCAAGATCGAGGCTTCGCCCGACGAGCCGCGCTATGTGCGCACGGTGCGCAATGGCGGCTATGTGTTCGCGGCCGAAGTCGAGAATTCGGCGGCGCCGCAAACGAGCCCGGCGGCTTGATCCGCCGTTTGACGCCGCGCGGAATCGTTCCGCAGACCGTGTTGTTCGCGGTCGGCTTGCTGATCGCGGTGCAGATCGGCTCGATCGCCGTTTTCGAAAGCCTGCGCCCGACGAATTTCACGCTGTTCGAGCCAAGCTGGCTGGAAGAGCATCTGCCAGAACTCGCCGCCGGCGCGCTGGCGCAACCCGCCGCCGAACGGTTGGGCTGGCTGCGTGCACGGCCAGAAGCCGCTTATGTGAATTTCGCCCGCGATACGGTGGCGTTGCCCGACGCCGAAGCCGATATCTGCCCGGCGCTGCGCGATTTGGAATCAAGGCTCGGCCAGACGCTTTCGACATCGGTGGATCTCGACACCGCGCGGGCACGCGGTCCCGGCGGGCCGGGCCCGCGCCTGCCGCCGCCGCGCGTGCTGCGCGCCGAAGGAACCAACACCGCCACGCCGCCCGATTCATGCCGGCCCGCCCCCTATTTCCGGCTGAGCCTGCGCGAGCCCGAGGGCACGTGGTTGCGCATCGAAACGCCACGTCCGTTCACGCTCGGGCCCGTTTTGTCGTATCTGATCGGCTGGCTCGGCATGCTGCTGATCGCGACGATCGCGGTCGCATGGCTCGGCTTCCGCCGTTTGGTGTTGCCGTTGACGGCGCTGGCCGCCGCCGCCGAACGTTTCGGGCGCGGGCTCGATACACCCGCTTTGCCCCGCAACGGTCCGCGCGAGATCGTCGCCATCTCGACGCGCTTCGATGCGATGCGCGAGCGCATCCGGCGTTTCATCGCCGAGCGTGCCGCGATGCTCGCGGCCATCGGCCACGATCTGCGCACGCCGCTGACCCGCCTGCGCTTGCGCGTGGAACGCGTCGCCGATCCCGAATTGCGCGGACAGCTTTCGCGCGACGTGGACGAGCTTGAAACCCTCGCGCGCGAAACGCGCGATTTTTCCGCCATCGCGCAAGCGCGCGGTGCGGACGACAAGGTCGACCTCGCCAGCCTCGCCCAGACCATCGCCGACGCCCATGCGGATCGCGGCGACGACGTCGCCTATCATGGGCCGCGCCATGCGCCCGTGCGCGGCCGGCCCGATGCGCTGCGCCGCGCGATCGAAAACCTCGTCGCCAACGCGCTGCGCTACGCGGGCCATGCGACGCTGCGTCTGGCCGATAGCGACGGCGAGTTGCGCTTGTCGGTCGACGATTCCGGCCCCGGCGTGCCGGAAGCCGAACTCGAGCGCATACTCGAGCCCTTCGTGCGGCTGGAGGAAAGCCGCAACCGCGACACCGGGGGCACGGGGCTTGGCCTTGCCATCGCGCGCGACCTTGTCCGCGGGCATGGCGGGGAAATCAGCCTGGAAAATCGCCGCGAAGGCGGCTTGCGCGCCACGATTTCGCTACCGAAATCGGCCTGAGCGGGCTTTTGCCAAAATCGGCGCAGGGGGGTAGGTTCGGCGCCCCGTTGCGAGCAAGTCTCATTTGCGCCGATGACCGATTCCGCCCTGCCCATTGCCAACGCGCCCGCCCGGCTAACGCCCATCAAACGGCTGAGCTGGCCCGGCACCGTCGCGTTGTTCGTCGCGGCAACGATCGCGTTGCCGATCGTCGTGGTCGCGTTATCGGTGTTCCAGCCCGATCGCGGGGCGTGGGCGCATCTGTGGTCGACGACGCTGCCGCGCATCCTCGCCAATACCGGCATGATGATGCTCTACGTGTCGGTCCTCACGGGCGTCGCCGGCGTCGCCGCCGCGTGGTTCGTCACGATGTGCCGCTTTCCCGGCAGCCGCGTTCTGGAGCTCGCCCTGCTGCTGCCCTTCGCGATGCCCGGCTACATCGTCGGCTACGCCTATAACGACTTCCTGCAATTCGCGGGGCCGTTGCAATCGAGCTTGCGCGCCACGTTCGGCTGGTCGCGCGGCGATTACTGGTTCCCGGAATTCCAGAGCCCCGGCGGCGTGTCGTTCATGCTGGCGATCGTGCTCTATCCTTACGTCTATCTGCTGGCACGCGCGGCGTTCCTCGAACAATCGGTCTGCGTGCTCGAAGCCAGCCGCATGCTCGGCCGCAATGCCTGGGGCGCCTTTTTCCGCGTGGCGTTGCCGCTCGCGCGCCCGGCGATCGCGGCGGGGGTGGCACTCGCGTTGATGGAAGCGCTCGCCGATTTCGGCACGGTCCAATATTTCGGCGTCGAAACCTTCACGACCGCGATCTATCGGACTTGGATCGGCATGGATAACCGCATCGCATCGCTGCAGTTGGCGACGGCGCTGCTCGGCGTCGTGCTGGCGCTGCTGGCGATCGAACGCGCGTCACGCGGTGCGGCGCGCTATCACCACACGTCGCGCCGCTATCGACCGCTCTCGCCGATCCGCCTCGCCGGCTGGCGCGCCGCCGCGGCCTTTGCCGTGTGCGCCACGCCCGTTTTCCTCGGATTTTTGCTGCCTTTCGTCATCCTAGCGCGCATGGCGATCCGGGTGGGCGATCCGTTCTGGGGCCCGCGCTATATCGACTATGTCGCGAACTCGCTGACGCTCGCGGCGATCGCGGTCGTGGCGATCGTCGGCACGGCTCTCGCCCTTGCCTATGCGCAACGCCGCGTGCGCGGCGCGTTCGTGTCGGGTGCGGTGCGCATCGCTTCGCTCGGCTACGCGATCCCCGGCTCGGTCATCGCGGTGGGCGTGCTCGTCCCGCTCGCGGCGTTCGACAACACGCTCGACGCCTTCATGCGCGCGACCTTCGGCATCTCCACCGGCTTGCTGTTGTCGGGCACGATCTTGGCGCTGATCTACGCCTATTCCGTGCGCTTCCTGGCGGTCGCGATGGGCACGGTCGAAGCGGGCATGGGCAAGATCGCGCGCACCATGGACGAAGCGGCGGCGACGCTGGGGGCGGGCCCGACGCGCATCCTCGCGCGCGTGCATGCGCCCCTGATGTGGGGCTCGACATTGACGGCCGCCACACTCGTCTTCGTCGACGTGCTGAAGGAATTGCCCGCGACGATGATCGTGCGGCCTTTCGGTTTCGAAACGCTGGCCGCGCGCGTCTACCAACTCGCGTCGGACGAGCGCATCGAGCAAGCCGCGACCGGCGCCATCGCCATCGTCGTCGTCGGCTTGCTGCCGGTGGCGCTGCTGTCCTGGATGATCGTCCGCGCCCGGCCGGGGGCGAAAGCGGGCTGATTCCGCGCGCCGGAATCTCCGCCTTGCGCGCGTCCAATTAATTTTTTATAGTTGCTCGATTTCAAAAAGGATCGAGCGAAAATCATGGCATGGTCCAAGCCCTGGTACGAAGAGTACCGCGAGCGCGGCGGCACGCCGCTTTCGGCCGATCGCCTCGCCTATGAAATCCAGAACGGTCGCCACGTCGATAACGTCTTGAATTGGGCGCGCGCCGGCCTGGTGATTGGAATATTCGTCATCGGCGCCACGGTGTTCGCGGGCACGTCGAAAGACAGTCCGATCTTCAATATCAGCGGCGCCATGGTCCTGTCCGCAAGCTTGCTTGCGGCGATCGCGCTGGGTGGCTTG
>JAIUNH010000446.1 GCA_020161965.1 Pseudomonadota bacterium | reverse complement strand
CCAAGCAGGCGCGCATTCTGGAAAGTGCGGCGCGCCTGGTGAAGCCGGGCGGACGCTTGATCTATGCGACATGCTCGGTGCTGCCGGAGGAGAACGAGGATCAAGCGACCGCGTTCCTTGCCGCGCAAACCGACTTCGCGTCGGTGCCCGTCGCCAGCGTCTGGGAAAAGGCGGGCGAGGGGGCAACGCTCGCTTTGAGCCCCGCCAAGGACGGCACCGACGGTTTCTTCGTCGCGGTGTTCGAGCGCTCCGGCACAGACAAAACGACATGACGGTCACGTTGCTCAAAGCCACGCAAGGACATGTCCGCGGCATCGCGCGGGTCTATGTCGATGCGTGGCGGGCGACTTATGCCGGGTTGCTGCCACCCAAAACGCTCGTCGGCATGGATTACGATCGCCAATCGGTCGAATGGGCTTATCAGATCCGCCACAAGGCGCTGCATGCGCCCATCCTGGTCGCCTATGACGATAAGTCGGGTGTGGTGGGCGTCACCAGTTTCGGCCGCAGCCGGATCGAAGATCGGCCCGCACGCCCGCCGTTCACGCAAGTCGGCATCACGCTGGGCTCGGGCGAGGTGTTCACGCTTTACGTACATCCCGACCATCAGAACCGGGGGATCGGCGCCGCGTTGATCGGCGGCGCGTTCGAAACCTTGCGCGAACGCGGCCTCAACCAGGCTTATGTCTGGGTGCTGCACGACAATCCGGCGCGTTATTTCTACGAACGCATGGGCGGGCGCTTCATCGCCACGCGCCGCGAACGCCTGTGGGGCTCGGACGTGGCGCAAGCCGCCTATGGCTGGCCCGACCTCGCCAAAACCCTCGCTTTGCCGGGGCTTGTCCGCTCCGCCCGACTGGGATAAATCGCACCATGACCGACAAAATCCTGATCCTCGATTTCGGCAGCCAAGTCACCCAGCTGATCGCGCGCCGCGTGCGCGAAAGCGGCGTCTACTGCGAAATCCACCCGTTCAATTCCGACGAAGCCAAGCTGAAGGCCTATGGCGCCAAGGCGATCATTCTGTCGGGCGGCCCCGCCTCGGTGACCGAGAGCCACACGCCGCGCGCCCCCGGCTTCGTGTTCGAAGCCGGCGTGCCGGTCCTTGGCATTTGCTACGGCGAGCAGACGATGTGCGCCCAACTCGGCGGCAAGGTCGAAAGCTCCGACCATCGCGAATTCGGCAAGGCGTTCATCGCCATCGAACGCGATTGCAAATTGTTCGACGGCATCTGGCCCGTCGGCTCGCGCGAGCAAGTGTGGATGAGCCATGGCGACCGCGTCACCGCATTGCCCGAAGGCTTCCGTGTCGTCGCGACGTCCGATGGTGCGCCCTTCGCCGCCATCGCGAACGACGAGAAGCGCTTCTACGGCGTGCAGTTCCATCCGGAAGTCGTGCATACGCCGCATGGGGCCGCACTGCTCAAGAACTTCACCCATCGCGTCGCCGGCTGCTCGGGCGATTGGACGATGGCCGCGTTCCGCCGCCAGGCGATCGAGCGTATCCGCGAACAAGTCGGCAAGGGCCGCGTGATCTGCGGTCTGTCGGGCGGTGTGGATTCCTCCGTCGCGGCCGTGCTGATCCACGAGGCGATCGGCGATCAGCTCACCTGCATTCTGGTCGATCACGGCCTGATGCGCGAAGGGGAGGCGACGCAGGTCGTCGACCTGTTCCGCGGCCATTACAACATTCCGCTCGTCCATCGCGACGCGAGCGACATGTTCCTCACGCGTCTCGAAGGTGTCACCGACCCTGAGACCAAGCGCAAGCTGATCGGCGCCACCTTCATCGAGGTGTTCGAGGAGGAAGCGAAGAAGGTCGGCGGTGCGGATTTCCTCGCCCAAGGCACGCTCTATCCCGACGTGATCGAAAGCGTGTCGTTCATCGGCGGGCCGTCGGTGACGATCAAGTCGCATCACAATGTCGGCGGTTTGCCCGAACGCATGCGCATGAAGCTCGTCGAGCCCTTGCGCGAATTGTTCAAAGACGAAGTGCGCGATCTCGGCCGCGAGCTTGGCTTGCCCGAAACGCTGGTCGGCCGCCACCCGTTCCCGGGGCCGGGCCTCGCGATCCGCATTCCCGGCGCCATCGACCGCGACAAGCTCGCCATCCTGCGCAAGGCCGATCTCGTCTATCTCGAGGAAATCCGTCGCGCGGGTCTCTACGACGCGATCTGGCAGGCGTTCGCGGTGCTGCTGCCGGTCAAGACCGTCGGCGTGATGGGTGATTCACGCTCCTACGATTACGTCTGCGCGCTGCGCGCGGTGACCTCGACCGACGGCATGACGGCGGAATCCTACCCGTTCGATCACGCGTTCCTCGCCGCGACGGCCACGCGCATCATTAACGAAGTGCGCGGCATCAACCGCGTGGTCTACGACGTGACCTCGAAGCCCCCCGGCACGATCGAGTGGGAGTGAGGGGGAGCTTTCAAAATGTTCGAGTTTTATGAGGCATCACAAATGGCTTGAAACAATCAGCATGGATACTCTGTGAACCTTGACGATTTGGAAGATGATTGGCTTGCTTCGGCCGTATTGGGGGACATGGATTTTGACTCCCAACTGCGAGCTATCCGAGCGCTACTTCGTACACACTCTGATGCGCGACTGGCACTAGAGACCGAAATTAAAGAAATTGAGATATTTTCGAAGAGCGTTTCGGGAATTGCTAACGATCACGCGATCGACGAATGGGTTGATCGTCTACACGAGTCAGTATTTCAAGACGCAGCACACAGTATGGCTGCAGTTGGGATGCTGGCTCCGTTTATCGAGGCATTGTTTAAGCGCGCGTTTCCCGGCGTAAAGGAACTTCTAGGCACGAAAGATTTTCGGAAGAAAGTCGATCATCCCCGTTGGCAAATGATTGATGACAAAATTTTTAATTGTAGATTTTCGTGTAATGGGAATTTGAATATCGTCGCTGGCATATCAGAGCTGTCTGATGCGCTTGGAATGGATGAATTTATGCCTCCGGGTTTAGGTGAAGTTCTAGGGGCATTGTTTCATTATCGAAACAAGATGTTCCACTTCGGTTTTGAGTGGCCAATTTCAGAACGTCGAATTTTTAAAGAGAATATAAGAAACGCGGGATGGCCATCTGATTGGTTTTTGGAATCAATGACAGGCGATGAAACTTGGATTTTTTACATGAGTCATGTGTTTGTCGCCCATAGTCTCGATACGTTTCGCGAGGTAATTAGTGGTTTAGGCAAGTTTGTCCGAGAGTTTCACAAGACAGGATAGGTCAATCAAGGCGTCTTCGTATTCAGCTGTCTTACACGGGGAGAACTCCACAATGCGCGTCATGGTGTTGGTGAAGGCGACCGAATGGAGCGAGCAGGGTTTCTCGCCCGACGCATGGACGCGTGAGATGATGGCGGCGATGGGCAAGTTCAACGACGAACTGCGCGAAGCTGGAATTCTCGCCATGGGCGAGGGGCTGAAGCCCACGTCGCACGCCAAGCGCGTCGCGTTCGACGGGGCGGAGCGCACCGTCATTGACGGCCCCTTCGCCAATCCGAACGAATTGGTCGCCGGCTTCTGGCTGTGGGACGTCAAGGATATGGACGAGGCGGTCGCGTGGGTGAAGCGCTGCCCCAATCCCATGGCGGGCCCCAGCGATATCGAAATTCGGCCGCTTTACGAAATCTCGGATCTCGCCTGACGTGTTTCAATCCGCCTTGGCGAAATGCGCCATCTGGTCGGCGTGCGATTTGACGAAAGCGGGGCG
>JAIUNH010000445.1 GCA_020161965.1 Pseudomonadota bacterium | reverse complement strand
GTGCGGCGCGCCTCACGCCGATCTCGGCGAACGAGACGCTCGTGCGCGGCTATTGGCTGGTCGACAAGGACGCGGTGGAAGGCAAGGATTACGAATTGCCGCGCCTTCTGGAAATGTGGGACGCGACGAATTCCCAAGATTGGGTGATCTGCGAAAACCAACAGGCCGGCATTTCCTCGCCCGCTTACGAGCCCGGCCCCTACTCCACCTTGCGCGAACGGAACGTGGCGCATTTCGTCGATTGGTATCTGGGAGAAATGCGTGTCTGACATTCCGACGCAGGCCCGCATCGTCGTCATTGGCGGCGGTGCGGTTGGCTGTTCGATCGCCTATCACCTCGCCAAGTTGGGCGAGCGCGATGTCGTGGTTCTCGAAAAAGCGGCATTGACCCACGGGTCGACCTGGCACGCGGCGGGTCTCGTCGGGCAGTTGCGCTCCAAGCGCAACCTCACGCGCCTGATGCAGTACTCGGCGCGGCTCTACGCGACGCTGGAGGAAGAAACCGGCCAAGCGGTCGAGTGGAAACCCGTCGGCAGCTTGCGCCTTGCGTCGTCGCAGGAGCGCTGGTCGGAACTGAAGCGCATGGCGACGACCGCGCGCAGCTTCGATTTCGAATTGCACACGCTGTCGGTCAAGGAAGCGGTCGAGAAATTCCCGCTGATCGACCCCAAGGGCGTCGTGGGTGCCGTATGGGTGCCCAATGACGGCTCGGTCGATCCCTCCAGCCTCACGCAAGCCTATGCGCGGGGTGCGAAGAAGGGCGGCGTGAAGTTCATCGAAGGTATTCGCGTCACCGGCTTCGGGTCGAAGGAGCGGCGTATCACCAGCGTGCGCACCGACAAGGGCGAGATCGCGTGCGAGATCGTGGTCAACGCCGCCGGTATTTGGGCGCGCGACGTGGCGAAATTCGCGGGCGTTTCCGTGCCCGCCGGTGCGGTGGAGCACCAATACCTCATCACCGAAAAGCGCGACGACATGCCCAAGGGCCTGCCGACCTTGCGCGATCCCGACAACATTTTCTATCTGAAGCCCGAGCCGGGCGCGCTGGCCATCGGCGGCTGGGAACAAGGCACGCCGACCTTCGGCGCCGGCGGCATGAATTTCGATTTCGGGCGCGAATTGCTGCCGCCCAACCAGGACCGTCTGGAAGCTTTTGTGCTGCCCGCGGCCGAGCGCCTGCCGATCCTGAACGAGATCGGCATCCGTACCGTGATCAACGGCCCGATTCCGATTTCGCCCGATGGCGAGCCGATCCTGGGCCTCGCCCCCGAACGCGACAATTTCTTCGTCGCCTGCGGTTTCACCTCGGGCATTGCGGGTTCGGGCGGTGCGGGCAAGGCGATGGCGGAATGGATCGTCGCGGGCGAACCGTCGATGGACCTTTGGGCCTTCGACGTGCGCCGCTTCGGCAAGCATCACATGTCGGCGAAGTATCTGGCCGAGCGCAGCGTCGATGCCTATTGGCGCTACTACCAGATCCATTATCCGGTCGAGGAACTCGAATCCGCGCGCGGCGGGCGGCGCAGCCCGTTGTACGACAAGCTGAAAGCGCAAGGGGCCGTGTTCGGCTCGCGCTTCGGCTGGGAACGCCCCAACTGGTTCGCGCCCAAGGGCACGGAAGCGGTCGACAAGCCGTCTTTCGAAGCGCGGCCCAATTGGTTCACCGCCATCGCGGCCGAAACCAAAGCCGCGCGCGAACGCGCGGTGATGATCGATCAATCGTCGTTCTCGAAATTCGAGATCACGGGGCCGGGCGCTTTCGCCGCCGTGCAGCGTTTGGCGGCAAACGAGATCGACAAACCCGCCGGCAGTTTGATCTATACGCAGCTGTGCAACGCGCGCGGCGGGATCGAGGCCGATTTGACGTTTGCGCGCCTCGACGAGAACCGCTTCTACATGGTCACGGGCAGCGCCTTCGGCGTGCGCGACCGCGCCTGGATCGAAAAAAACCTGCCGCGCGACGGCTCGGTCACGTTGACCGACGTCACCTCCGCGCGCGCCGTGATCAATCTCGGCGGCCCGCGCTCGCGCGATATCCTGGCGAAGGTCGCGGACGGCAACGTGTCGAACGAAGCCTTCCCCTATATGACCGCGCAGGAAATCCGCATCGGCTTCGCGCCGGTGCTGGCGTTGCGCGTCACGTATCTGGGCGAGCTCGGCTGGGAACTCCACATGCCGGTCGAGTACGCCGCGCATGTGTACGAGCTTCTGCAGGACGCGGGCGCGGAATTCGGCGTGGCCAATGCGGGCTATCGCGCCATCGAATCGCTGCGTCTTGAAAAACGCTATCTCTATTGGGGTGCGGATATCACGCCGGATTATTCGCCCTACGAAGCTGGGCTCGGCTTCTGCGTGGCACTCGGCAAGAAATCCGACTTCATCGGCCGCGCGGCGCTGGAGAAAGCCAAAGCCGAGGGTGTCAAACGCAAGCTGATCGTGCTGACGGTCGATGCGCCCGTGCAGCTTTACGGCGGCGAGACGATCCTGCGCGGCGGCAAGACGCTGGGCACGGCGTCGTCGGGCGGCTGGGGCCACACGATCGGCAAGGGCATCCTGTTCAGCTACGTGCCCGCCGAGGAAGCCCAGCATCGCGATTGGGAGATCGAGTCCTTCACCCAACGCCACGCCGCCGTGCGTATCGACGGTGCCGCCGTCGATCCCAAGCGCGCGAAGATCCTCGCCTAAGCGGCGAGTTCGCGCGCGACGCCGACCAGACGCGTGCCGTCGATCGGTTTTTGCAGCACCCGATCGGCGCCGAGCCGGTCGGCGGCTTGCAGCGTCGTCGACGCCTCCATCCGGCCTTCGAGCCCGGCGGAGACAGCCAGAATTTTCGTGCCGCGCCAACCGCGCCGCACCACGCGGATCGCTTCGATCCCACTGATGCCCGGCATGAAGATGTCGATGATCGCGAGATCGACGCCGATCGCCTCGGGCGATTCCAGTGCCGCGTCGAAGGTTTCGAAGGCGAAGATGTCGTAGCCCGCCTTGGCGAGCACGGCGCGATAGATCTCGCGCACCGTCGCCGTATCGTCGACGACGATCGCGCGACGCGCGTGCTTGGCTTGGCCGTAACCCTTCTGGGCCAGGGCGGTCAGCAGCGCGGCGGGATCCGAACCCGGCATCAAAATCGCGGCGGCGCCGATGGCGCGCGCATGGTCGAGATACAACCGGTCGGACGAGTCCGCCCCCGGCGGCAAGGCCAGCACGGCGCATGCATGGGGGCGGATTTCCGCCAGCAAGTCGAGGAACTTGACCGCCTCGGCGATGGGCACGCTCGCGTCGATCACGGCGAAGCGCGTGTCGGGATCGCCGGCATTGGCGAGGCCGCCGGCGACGCTGGTCGCGCGCAAGGCCGTATGGCCGAAAATCGCCAACGCTTCGGCGATACCGGGGCACGGGCCGAGCAGCAAAATCGGGCCTAAAGAAGCATTCTGGGTGGGCATATCAACCTCCGCCGCCCATAAGCCATACGAAGCTGAAGCCAAGCTTTCGCCGCAGCGCAACAATCCCGTCTTTTCCCCTTTGGGCCACGAATCTGTATGATTCGCCGCAAGAAATCCGGCTGGGAGAATTTCATGTCCGCGCTGTCGCTCGCCTTCGCGCCCCGCTATATCTGCCTCACCCTCGCCAATTTGCTGTTCGCCAGCGTGGCGATCTTCGTCGCAGCGCGAGGGCATTTCGGCTGGGTCGAGGGCATCGCCCTGGCCGCGACCGGCGGTTTGGCGCTGCTCGGCTGGCGCGACTTG
>JAIUNH010000444.1 GCA_020161965.1 Pseudomonadota bacterium | reverse complement strand
GCGCGGCGATCTTCGTCGATCTGCAACAGCGCGAAGGCGCGCGCAGCCGCCGGGAATTTCTTGAGCTGGGCGAGATCTTCGGGGCCCAGCGGCGGTGGATTCCAGTTGAGGCCGGTATCGATCCCCAGAGCCCGCGCCGCCAGCGACCCATAGAAGGTGCGCGGATTCTCGGCCGCCTGGGTCAGCCAGAAATTATAGATCTCGGGCTTGCGGTCGTGCAGATGGGCGCGTGCGGCCCAGAAGGCGCCGGCGGCTTGATCCCAAGCGGGCGTGTTCGGCAGGCGGTTCAGCGCTTCGAAATGCTGGGCCGCCCGGCCATAGCGCTGCTGGCGGAATTCGGCGAGGCCGGCGATCCAATGCGCGCGCGGTACCGAAGCGCCCGAGCGGCGCGCGGCATCGCCCGCCAAGGCGATCGCCTTGCGATCGTCGCCGCGCATGAACCAGCCCGAGGCGAGCTGGGCGCGGTAATGGTCAATCTCCGCGACCGACAGAAGATTATTGGTGTCGCGGCCGGCAAGCTCGCGCTCGACGCGCTCGAAATGCCCGTCGGAAATCCATTTGGCGAAGCGCCCGCGCAATTGCGCCGCACCGGGGGCGGTCGAGCGCATCGGCGGCGTGCGGCCCAAGCCCGGACCCAGATCGTCCGCACCCGCGCGTTCGGTGAAGGAATCGCCCACCGGGCGATTGAGCTTGGCGTTGCGCGGCGCCCGGCGCTGGGCCAGCGCGTGGATCGCCGGCGCGTCGGGGTTGTCGTTGAACTCGCGCAGCCACGCCGACAGCTCTTCATGCGTCGAGCGGTGGCTCTTGCCCAAATAGCGCTCGGCCAGGATATGGCCGACCAGCGCGCGGTCTTTCACTTGGCGCAGGGCGGCATCGGCGGCGGCGTTGTCACCGCGCCCCTGGGCGGCGAAAGCGGCGCGGTAATGTTTGGCGTCGGCTTCCGACAGCGGGCGCGGCAGATCGGTCGCGCGCTCAGGTGCCAGATCGGTGCGCGGCAGCGACGCGGTCTCGGTGCCGGCATTGGCACGCGCCGCGCGGGTCTGCTGGGCGGAAAGATCGCCACCGAAGAGCGCGACACCGGCGATTGCCGCCAACGCGACAAAAGCCGTTTTCAAAATTGTCCGATGGCTTGCTGCCAATCGGCAAATATAGGTGCGCGAATTCGGCATGCTGGGAGCGTAAAAAGCAGGATTTGCCGCCCCCGGCAAGGAAAAATCTCTGATTTTCCACAGATTTAGTTCGAAGTTATTGTGTCTATATTTACTTGGTCATTATTTGGAAAGCATTTGTATTCTTTGCTTCAACAACAATAAATCCCGCCACGAATCCCTTTTTTGTGCCGGGGTCCGCAACAAATACGCCGGATGGAAAATTGGTAACGCGGGGATCGGGGCTTTCAGGCCCGGCGAGCTGTAGTCGCGCCATTTGCCGCGCATCCGGATGATGCCGTCGGTCGTGCCCAGCAGCGTCTTGGTCGATATATTTCCAACCAAAACAAGGAGTTGAGGGTTGACGAGCTCGATCTGCCGGCGAATGAAGGGCTCGCAGGCGGCGATTTCGGCGGCCGTGGGGGTGCGGTTGGCGGGCGGGCGCCACGGGATCACATTGGCGATATAGGCGTTGGTATTCCGGTCCAGCCCGATGAAACCGATCATCCGATCGAGCAATTGGCCCGAGACGCCGACGAACGGCTTGCCCTGGCGGTCTTCGTCCGCTCCCGGCGCCTCGCCGACGAACATGATCTTCGCTTCGGGATTCCCGTCGGCGAAACACAGATTGGTCGCGGTGG
Organism: Pseudomonadota bacterium; assembly: GCA_020161965.1. Lineage (GTDB taxonomy): Bacteria > Pseudomonadota > Alphaproteobacteria > CACIAM-22H2 > CACIAM-22H2 > Tagaea. The sequence goes on along the minus strand of JAIUNH010000444.1, from coordinate 1,965 downwards.
CCTTCAACGGGCAGCCGTCGAACTTGGCCAGCGCCTCGCGCAATTCGTCGAGTGTGTTGGCGGCGGCGGCTGCATCGCGGGCGGAGATGACCGCCTGGGCCGCCGGAACCGGGGCGGCGATGGCCGGTGATACCGGCGCTACCACGCGCATCGCCGGGCGGGCGGGGGCGGGTATTTCCACCGGCGGCGGGGCGGAAAAACGATCGACCGGCGCCTCGGCGATCGCCTCGTCGGCGCCGAGTTCGACCAGGTAACGGAGGGCGGCCAGATCGTCCATTGCGGCGGGAACCTAGCATGATTATTACGAAGTTCAGACTCGAGGAGTAACCCCGTGACGACCAGCCAGCGCCCCGACCGCGAACGTATGGATTACGACGTAGCCATCGTGGGGGCGGGGCCGTCGGGCCTGGCCGCCGCGATCCGCCTCAAACAGCTTTCCGCCGAAAAAGGCCGCGAGATTTCGGTCTGCGTGCTGGAGAAGGGCTCCGAGGTCGGCGCGCATATCCTGTCGGGTGCCGTACTGGAACCGCGCGCGCTGAACGAACTGATCCCCGATTGGAAGGAAAAGGGCGCGCCGCTGAACACGCCCGCGAAGGAAGACCGCTTCCTGTTCCTGACCAAGAAGCGCGCGATCCGCCTGCCCACGCCGCCGCAGATGCATAACGAGGGGAACTACATCGTCTCCCTCGGCAATGTGTGCCGCTGGCTGGCGACGCAGGCCGAGGAACTGGGTGTGGAAATCTTCCCGGGCTTCGCGGCGGCCGAAACGCTGTTCGAAGACGGGCGCGTCGTCGGTATCGCCACGGGCGATATGGGGATCGGCAAAGACGGGCAGCACACCGGCAATTTCACGCCCGGCGTGGAAATCCATGCGCGCCTGACCGTGTTCGCCGAGGGCGTGCGCGGTTCGCTGTCGAAAGCGCTGATCGAGAAATTCGATTTGCGCAAAGACGCGCAGCCGCAGACCTACGGCATCGGCATCAAGGAATTGTGGGAGATCGATCCCGCCAAGCATCATGCGGGCCGCATCGTCCACACGGTCGGCTGGCCGTTGGATTTCGAGACCTATGGCGGCTCGTTCCTCTATCACCTGGAAAACAATCAGGTCGCCGTCGGCTACGTGATCGGGCTCGACTACAAGAATCCTTATTTGTCGCCGTTTGAGGAATTCCAGCGCTTCAAAACGCATCCCGCGATCCGCCCGATCTTCGAAGGCGGCCGGCGCATCGCCTATGGCGCACGCGCCATCAACGAAGGCGGTTTGCAGTCGATCCCCGAATTGGTGATGCCGGGGGCCGCGATCATCGGCTGCTCGGCGGGCTTCGTGAACGTGCCCAAGATCAAGGGCAGCCACACGGCGATGAAGTCCGGCATGCTGCTCGCCGAAGCGGCGTTCGATGCGCTGGCGACCGACGGCCCGGTCGGCACGCTCGACGCGTATCCCGCCGCCGTCAAAGCCAGCTGGATTTGGGAAGAGCTGTCGGCCGTGCGCAATATCCGCCCGGGCTTCACCAAGGGCTTGGTGGTCGGCATGGCCAATGGCGCGCTCGAAACCTATGTGCTGCGCGGCAAGGGCCCGTGGACGCTGAAGCACCACCCCGACAACGAATCCTTGCGCCCCGCCGCGGCCAGCGTGCCGATCGATTACCCGAGGCCCGACGGCAAAGTGTCGTTCGATCGGTTGTCGTCGGTGTTCCTGTCGAACACTAATCACGAGGAAAATCAGCCCGCACACCTCACGCTGAAGGATGCGTCGGTGCCGGTCGATTACAACCTCGCGATCTACGACGCGCCCGAGCAGCGTTACTGCCCGGCCGGTGTGTACGAAATCGTGCGCGAAGGTTCGGCCGCACCTCGGTTGCAGATCAACGCGCAGAACTGCGTCCACTGCAAAACCTGCGACATCAAGGATCCGTCGCAGAACATCGTCTGGGTCGTGCCCGAAGGCGGCGGCGGCCCGAACTA
>JAIUNH010000443.1 GCA_020161965.1 Pseudomonadota bacterium | reverse complement strand
AATTCTGTTCGCCGGCGCGCTGTTGTTCGCGGCCAATCCGGCTTTCGCCGACATCACCGTCTACACCGCCGGGCCCGGCAGTCTGATCGACCAGATGGCCGAAGGCTTCACCAAGAAGACCGGAATCAAAGTGAAGACGTTCCAAGCGACGACCGGGCGCATTATGGCGCGCATCGAAGCCGAGGCCGCGAACCCCGTCGTCGATGTGCTGATCTCCGCCTCGTGGGATACGGCGAGCGATTTCGCCAAGCGCGATCGCTTGCTGGCCTATACGAGCCCGAACGCGGCGACGGTGCCGGCGTTCCTCAAAACCGAAACGGCCGTCGCGCAAGGCATCTCGGCGCTCGGCATCGCGTGGAACCCGGGCAGCAAAACGCCCAAGCCCGCCGAATGGGCCGACCTCACGAAGCCCGCCTACAAGGATCTGGTCAACGTGCCCGATCCCGCCCAATCGGGTTCGTCCTTCGAACTCGTCGCGGCGTTGCAGGCGCATGCGCCCGATCTGTTCAAGCAGCTTGCCGCCAACGGTGCGATCGTCGCAGGCGCCAATGCCGACGCGCTGAACCCGGTGATGCAAGGTGCGAAGGCCGCCGTGTTCGGCGCGGTCGACTACATCTCGCTTGCCGCCAAGGCGAAGGGCGAAACGATCGACGTGATCTTCCCGGCCTCGGGGACGGTGATCGCTCCGCGCCCGGCGATGATCCTCAAATGGTCGAAGAACCAAGCGGAGGCGAAGGCCTTCATCGACTATATGCTGTCCGACGAAGGTCAGAAGCTGGTCGCCGACACGTATCTCATTCCGGCGCGCGCGGATATCGCCGCCAACCGGCCGCTGATGCGCGATCTCAAACTGCTCGAACTCGATATCGAAGCGACATATCGCCGCCGCGACGAAATCCTCAAGGACTTCGCTAAGAACTTCGCGAAGTGAGCGTCTCGTCCGGCGCCGGCGCGTTCGGTTGGAGTGCGGCGGCGGGGCTCGGCCTCGTCGTCGCGGTGCCGGTCGCGTTCGTCGTCCTGCAAGCGATCTTTCCGGAAATCGGCGCGGGATCCTTCGCGAAACCGTTCGAACATCTGCCCAAGCTGCTCGACGATCCCAAGCTGATCCGCCTGACGTTCAATACGCTGGCGCTGGGGATCGGCGTTGCCGCGTTGGCGGCGGCGATCGCAGTTCCCTTGGCGATCTTGCGCGCGTTGTTCCGCGTGCCCTTCGCCAAATTCTGGGACGTGGCGATGCTCGTGCCCTTTATGATCCCGCCTTACATCGCAACTTTGGGCTGGGTCCTGACGCTCCAGCCGCGCGGCTATGCCCAGCAGATCTTCGGCTTTCATCTCGGACCGTTCCTGTTTTCGGTCTGGGGCATGGCGCTGGTGATGGCGTTGCACACGTTTCCGCTGGTCTATTTCGCCGTGTCGCGGATCGTCGAGGCGATCGGCGCCCGCTGGGCCGATGTCGCGCGCGTATTCGGCGCGACACCCGGCCGCGCTTTTTGGCGCGTGACGCTGCCGCTGGCCACGCCGGGCCTGGCGGCGAGTCTGCTTTTGGTTTTCGCCGCGACGATCGAGGAATACGGCACGCCCGCCACGTTGGGCCGCCGCTCGGGCTTCGACGTGCTGGTGACGGAGATCGACCATCGCGTCGCCGATTGGCCCATCGATCTCGCCGGGGCGGCGCTGTTCTCGTTGATCTTGGTTGCGTTGTCGCTTGCCGCGTTCCTGATCCAGCGCAAGGTCGTCGCGCGCGGCAACTGGGTGACGACGAGCGGCAAACCCTTGGACAAAGACAAGCGCGAACTCGGCGCGTGGACCGTGCCGGTGCTTGTCTTCTTTACGCTCGTCGCTGTCGTCGCCACGTTGATCCCGCTGGGCGGCATTCTGGCGACGGCCTTGTCGCGCACCGTGTCGGGCGGGCTCGTGCTCGGCAATCTCGGCCTTCAGCATTTCGCCGCGATCGGCAATGACGGGGCGGGGGCGATGCGCGCTTTGACCACCAGCGTGACGCTAGGCATCGCGACGGCGCTGCTGACCGGCGCCTTGGGTGTAGGCACCGCCTATGTCGTGGTGAAGACGAAATTCCGGGCCCGCGAGGCGCTGGACATGCTGACGGCATTGCCCCACGCCTTGCCGGGCGTGGTCGTCGCGGTCGGGCTCATCCTTGCCTGGAACCAGCCCGCATTGCCGTTCACGCCCTATGGCACGCAGCTTATTTTACTTCTCGCTTATGCGTGCATCTTGCTGCCGCAGCCGGTGCGCTACGCGACGGCCACCCTGGTGCAGATCGGCGACAGTCTGGAAGCGGCGGCGCGCGTCTCCGGTGCGAACGCCTTCGTCGCGTTCCGGCGCATCGTGCTGCCGTTGATCGCGCCCAGCGTCGTTACCGCGATGCTGCTTGTTTTCGCCGTCGCGACGCGCGAGCTGGTCGCGTCGACATTGGTGGCACCGGTCGGCACGCAGACCGTCGCGACCTTCATCTGGAAGCAGTTTGATCAGGGCTCGGTCGGCCTGGGCATGGCGATGGCGTTCGTCGCCATCGTGCTGACGACGATTATTCCCTTGGTCGTGATCGGTTTCCTCGGCCGGCGCGAGACGCTGGCTGGCAAAGGCGTTTGAAGGCGTTAAAATAGCCCCATGCGCCTGCCGTTAATTTTATCGTCCGCCGCCGTCGCCTTATGCCTTTTCACGAGCGCCGCCGTGGCCGTCGAGCGCTGGACACCGACGCAAGCGCAAATCGCCGTCCTCGAATCAAATGCGGATGCGCAATGGCGCCGCATCTTCGTCGACGGCAAGCCGCGCGCGCGTACGGATTGGGGATCGCTGGCGTCTTTCGCGCTCGGCGGCCTCGCCGCGAATTATCGGCCCGAACGCGTCGCCGCGGCGATCGAAGCATTGGCCGCGTTGCAGGATACGAACGCCGCGAGCCCGACTTACGGCAACGTCCATTGGTATGTCGGCGACGACAAGCTCGTCGACCGCAACGGCGTCGAATTCATGACGCGCCATCTGTCGATTGCGTGGCTGCTGTTCGCCGACCGTCTGACGCCGGAACAACGCGGGCCCTTGCGCAAACTTCTCGATCTCGCGCGGATCGGCGTCGCGCGTCATCAGGTTTCGATCTCGTACACGAATATCTTCCTGATGAAAGCTTGGAATCTGATCGCGCTCGGTCAGATGTTCGAGGACGCCGACGCGAGCGCGCAAGGCAGTCGCATGTTGCGCGATTGGCTCGAACGCGTGCGCGCAGCCGGGATCGAGGAATATCTCAGTACCGGTTACTACGCGGTCGATATCGAAAATCTCGGACTGATCGAGAATCTCGCGCGCGACGGCACGGCACGCGACCTCGCGCGCCAAGGGCTCGATATCGTCTGGAGCGAACTCGCGCGCCATTGGTACGCGCCTGGGCTGCGCTTGGGCGGGCCGCATAGCCGGACCTACGATCGGCTTTACGGCCGCGGCGACGTTTATGGCTTCGTCGCGCGCGCGGGCTGGCTTGGCGACATGAAGTCGCGCGCGTTGCTCGATCCCTACCGCACGTTGGCCTATGCAGCGCCATCGGCGGAAGCGGCGGCGTGGCTGTCGGCGCCACTGCCGCGGTTCGAGCGCGGCATGGCGGGCGCGCAGCGGCGCTACGCTTCCTATCACGGCAAGACGCTCTATATCGGCACGGCCGACGCGAGCTATGGTTACGAGGATTCACCGCTGACCGCGATCCTCGGCGCCGGGTTCGAGATGCCGACGATCAGCTTCACGATGGATGGGCGGCGCGATTTCTATGG
>JAIUNH010000442.1 GCA_020161965.1 Pseudomonadota bacterium | reverse complement strand
GGACGTGTTCGACCGCTTGAACGCGATCGCCACGCGCTGGCGCGAAGAAGACGAACAGCGCGATAAGAGCACGCCGAAAGCCGCTTAAACGAAACCCGCCCAAACGAAAAAGGCCGGACCCAAGGGTCCGGCCTTTCGATATCCCCGAGGGGACCGAGCGATCAGCGCGAATAGAATTCGATGACGAGGTTCGGTTCCATCTTCACCGGATACGGCACGTCGGCGAGCTTGGGCACGCGCACGAACTTGCCCTTGAACGCCTTCTGGTCGACGACTTCGAGATAGTCGGGGACCTGACGTTCCTGCGAGGCGACGGCTTCGAGAACCTGAACGTTCTCGCGCATCTTCGCCTTCAGCTCGATCACGTCGCCTTCCTTGATCTGCATCGAGGCGATGTTCGCCTTCTTGCCGTTGACCAGGACGTGGCAGTGGCTGACCAGCTGGCGCGCGGCGAACACGGTCGGCGCGAACTTCAAACGATAAACCACGGCATCCAAACGACGCTCCAGGAGACCGATGAGGTTCTCCGAGTTGTCGCCCTTCTTGCGCGTCGCTTCCTCGTAGGTGTTGCGGAACTGACGCTCGGTGATGTTGCCGTAGTAGAATTTCAGCTTCTGCTTGGCGAGCAGCTGAATGCCGTAATCGGTCGGCTTCTTGCGGCGCTGGCCATGCTGACCGGGGCCATATTCGCGCTTGTTGACCGGGCTCTTAGCGCGGCCCCACAGATTTTCGCCGAGGCGGCGATTGATCTTGTATTTAGACTCGTGGCGTTTCGACATAACTCAGGTTCCCCTGGCATCGTCGCGGAGCCTGGCGAACCCCTTGACGCGACACCGGAAAGATTGGACCCGATCTTTCCCGGTAATGGCCCGTCGAAACGGGGCAAAGCCTTGCCAGGCAGGAATGACGTGTCCGAAGGGCGCGGAATATACTAGAGTTACGCGTGCTGTCAAACACGGGTTTCCCCTTTTGAATCAATCATCTGAACGTCGATTAATGGGCTTCGGCATCGGTCCCCTGCTGGCGGCGGCCTTGGCCGGGCTGGTGGGACTCGCCCTCGCGGTGGTCCTCGCCATCCAGGTTTTGATCGGCGGCGGGGGTGCCCGCGAGCTGTTCCGCGAAAAAGCCGACCTGATGGTGGAGCTTGTGTCGCGCCAAGTGCGCGAGCATCTCGACCCCGCCTCAGCGCAACTCGACTACATCGCGCGCGTGCTGCCGACCGACGGGCCCGACCAGGGAACGGAGCGCGTCTCCGATCTGCTGACCGGCGCGCTCGCCGGCGTGCCCGCGATCCAAGCGCTCGCCTATATCCCCGTCGGCGGCATCGCGACAATCGTCAACCGCACCGAAGCGGGCGTCGACATTCTGCATATCGACGCGCGCGCCGATGCCGCCATGCTCGCGGGCATCGCCGACGCGCAAAGCCGCGAGGGCGGCTGGTGGAGCGAGTTGATCTTCGCCCGCCGTTACGACGGGCCGGTCGTCAATCGCCGCCATGCCGTGCGCCGCGACGGCAAATTGATCGGCGTCGTCGGCGCGGTCGTGCTGCTGGGCGAGCTTTCGCGCGTCATCGACGCATCCACCGCCATCGAATATGGCGGCCATCCTTTCGTGCTGCGCGGGCGCGATCACGTGCTCGCCCATCGCCGCTTGGTCGATCACTTCCCCGGCCTGTCGCCCGCCAAGCCGCTGCCCGATCTGACGGAAATCGACGATCCCGTCCTCGCGCAGATCTGGACCGCGAAGCGCTCGGCGCCGTTCCTCGGCCGCTTGTCCGCGACGTCGCACGCCGCCGACGTGGACGGCGTGCCCTATCTCTATCTCTATCGCGCGATGCCGGAATTCGGCGATCCGCCGTGGTATGTCGGCGCCTATTTCCGCGTCGACGATATCGCCGGCGGTTTGCGCACCGCCGTGATGGCCGGTGTGGCGGGCCTGGGCGTGCTCGCGGTTTCGGTGATCGTCGCGATTCTGCTCGCGCGCAAACTCGCCGCCCCCACCCGCACCTTCGCGCGCGCCGCGACCGAACTCTCGGAGCTCGATTTCTCCAAAGCGCAACCCCTGCCGCGCAGCCGGATCCGCGAACTCGACGAGCAAGCCCACGCCTTCAACCGCCTGCTGGGCGCGTTGCGCTGGTTCGAATCCTACGTGCCCAAAGGGCTCGTCCGGCGCCTCGCGCGCGAAGCGCCGCCGGAATCCTCGGAACGCGAATTGACGATCATGTTCACCGACATCGCCGGCTTCACGACGCTGACGCAGGACATGCCGCCCACGCGCGTCGCGGACATGCTTAACGCCCATTTCGCGCAAGTGATCCGTGCGGTCGAAGCGACGGGCGGCACGGTCGACAAGTTCCTGGGCGATGGCGCGATGGCGTTCTGGGGGGCGCCCGACAATCTGCCCGGTCATGCGCGCGCCGCGTTGGAATGCGCCGCCGATATCGCCGGCGCGATGGCGGGTACTGGTTTGCGCGTGCGCATCGGCGTGCATACGGGCCGCGTCGTCGTGGGCAATGTCGGCGCGTCGGGCCGCCTCAACTACACGATCATCGGCGACGCGGTGAACGCGACCCAGCGCATCGAGCAATTGGGTAAGGAAATCATGCAGGCCGGCGACACGTGCTGCGTGCTGGCGAGCGCCGATACGTTCGACGCCGCCGGCAAGCCCGAAGGCTGGATCGCGCAAGGCGAGTTCAGTCTTCGCGGACGGGATTCGGGCGCTTCGATTTACCGGCTCGCGCCGGATCATGGGGCCGATCGATAAGCCCCGACAACATGCCGTGCGCGGTGCGGATCTCGTGTGACATCGGGTTCGCGCGCAGCAGAAAGGCGCGGATGTTGCGCACCATGACCGGGCGCATCTGTTCGTTGCGCAGGAAGCCGCAATCGTCGAGTGCCGCTTCCAAGCGTTTCAACAGGCCTTCGACCTCGCCCTTGTTGGCGGGCTCGGCCTTGCCCAAACGCAGATGGCGCGCGGGCGCGTCCGATTGGCGGCTGATCCATTCATAGCCGACGACCAGCACGGCTTGAGCGAGATTGAGAGAGCTAAATTCCGGATTGACCGGGAACGGCACGATCGCATCGGCTAGCGTGATCTCGTCGTTCTCCAATCCCGTGCGCTCGGGCCCGAACAGGAAGCCCGCCCCCTGCCCCGCCGCGACCAGCGTCCCGGCGACCAACGCGCCCAGCAGGGCGCCCGTCGTGAACCGTCCACGCATGGGCGTCCTCCTCGCCGTGGGTCGCGTCAGCGTCCCACAGCGGACTCCCAGGGACCAGACCCCGGCGCGGGGTCAGTTCCCTAGCGGATCGTGATCGGCCGCGTGAGCGTCGCCACCGCGTAGGTGCTCGTCAGGCTCGGGTGGGGCGTGAACACGGCCTTCAGGGTGTACGTGCCGCGAGGCACCGACGTCGGGATCCGCTTCCAGCGCTTGGAGATCGAGGTCGGCCCGGTGCTGCGTGCCCACTTGCCCTTGGCGATCACGAGCACCTCGGTGCCCGCGGCGTTGACCAGGGTGATGCGCGCCTTGCCCCGGATGTCGCCCGACGTGTAGGTCACCCGGAACGAGCGCAGGACCTTGCGCTTGGTCTTGTTCACGGCCACGAGCGTCGCCGTGACGCCCGGGGCGATGGTCGCGGACGGGCTGCCCGTGACCGGGGCGGGGATGGGCTTGGCACCCATCTGCAGGAGTGCGCTCGCCGCCGCGGACGAGGCGCCGCCGTTGGCGTTGGCGGCCTTGACGGTGACGCGCAACCAGGTGCCGGCGTCCGCCGCGACGATCGTG
>JAIUNH010000441.1 GCA_020161965.1 Pseudomonadota bacterium | reverse complement strand
AATCGATGATCGACGCGCGCAACCGCCTATGCCCGACCGGCAAGATGGGCGACGCGTGGGACGTCGCCTACGCGTCGCTGTTCCTGGCGTCGGACGAAGCCAAATACGTGACCGGCGTGGCGCTGCCGGTCGATGGCGGCATCACGTTGAAGATTTCATAACCCCGCGCCGGAATATCAAGGGTGCGAGCGTGATGATGAAAATGATGCGGAACAGATGGTGTGCCGCGACCAATGCCGCATCGACCGACAAGGCGAGCGCCACCAAGCTCATCTCCGCGAAGCCGCCGGGCGCATAGGCGAGCACAAGCGCTTCGAAGCTTTCCGGCGTGACGCGCGACATGATGGCGGCGAACAAGATCGCCAAACCCAGCATGATCATCGTCACGACGAAGCCGTGGCTCGCGTGGCGTGCGATGACGGAAAGCTTGGAACCTGCGAAACGCTGGCCGATCGCGCAGCCCAGCACGACTTGCGCCGCGGCGACGATCTCGTAAGGCGGCTGGGCTTCGCTGAAGCCGCCCAGATGCACGGCCATCGACACGGCCATCGGCCCCAGCATCGTGCCGGCCGGCAGGCGGAATTTGATGCCGATATAGGCGCCGACGACCGCGCAGGCGGCGAGGATGCCGTAATCGCGCAATGCGACTTCCAGAATGCCGATCGTCGCCTTGGCGGGCAGCGGCCCGACCAGACCTTCCAAGCGGAACCAGATCGGCACGATCAGCACCGTCGCCATGACGCGCACGGTATGGATCAGCGACAGCACGCGCGGATCGGCGCCGTATTGGCTGCCGACCAGCGTCATCTCGGCAAGGCCGCCGGGTGTGGCGCCGAAAAACGCGGTCGTCTTGTCGTGCTTGGCGACGCGGCGCAGATAGACATAGGCGATGCCGCCCGCCACGAAGACCCAGAGGACGAGGGCGGCGAGCGTGAAGACCCATTCGCCCATGCGGCCGAGCACGCCGGGCGTGAAGCCGGAGCCGAGCAGCACGCCCAAAATGGTGACGAAGCCGTTGCGCAATTGGCGCGGCATCGCGACCTTGACGCCGGACATCGCCGCGATGGTCGTGAAACACATCGCGCCCAGCATCCAGGGCAGCGGCACGGTCAGGTATTTGAAGATGGCGCCGCCGATCGTGCCCAGTACGACGGCGAGGCCGATCGCGCGGAAGTCGAAATTCCCCATCAACCGACGTAGCGGCCCAGGCGCACCGCCGTCTGCCCCTTGCCCAGCCGCTTCGACGGCATGATCAGCACGCAATTGTCGTAGGGCGTGAGAACCTTTTCGCCGCCATCGGTCGCCAGTAGCGTGCCCGCCTTCGGGATCGTCTCGAGCCCGATATAGGGATGCGCGAAGGCGAAATCGTCGCCGCGGATCGTCACGGCTTGCGTGACCTCGACGATTTTCTGCGGCACCGGCTTCGGCGCCAAGCGTGGCTCGATCCAATCGCGCGACACGGCACCGGTCGCAAGCAGGAAGCGCAACGCCGTTTCCTTGGCGACGGCTTCGGATTTCTTTTCCCAATGCTGGCCGCATTCGACCAGCAGCGCGTTGCGCGGGGAGGCGGGATCGCCGAACCCGGCATAATCGCGCAGGCGCTTGCCCGCCGCGTGGCCCGCATCGGCGACGACGAATTCGGGCACGGACACGTCGCGCGCGAATTGCTTACCCTTATCGAGCGGCCCGCACAGCATCAGCGGCGGCGTGGCGTGCTGCATCGAATGGATATCGAGCAGTAGATCGATCGTATCGATAAAGGGCCTTATGGCGCGCGCGCGCGTGAGTTCCGCCGAACGGCGCGGGCCGTCGAGCGTTTCCTCGTTCCACAGGCGGTTGAAATCCTCGTCCACGAAGCGCGAGGCTTGCGGGTTCTTCGGATCGAACGACAGATACGCGCCGATATTGCAGAACAGGAACGATAGCTTGCCTTGCTGGGGGCGCACGCCTTCGCGCATCAGCCAATCGGCGGCGATGGCGCCGCAAAGCTCGTTGCCGTGCACGAGGGCGCTCACGCACACATGCGGGCCCGCCTTGCCGGAATCGAAACTCGTCGCGTACTCGACGCCCGTATTGCCCTTGGCATAGGCCGAGATATCCGGCGGGGTCAGTTCGATCGGATAGTTGTTTTCGTCGGTCAAGGCACGGATTCCCTTCACAACAGGCCGAACGCCTTGAGATCGGCTTCGAGTTTCGCGGGCGACTGGAAATGCACGGCGTGCATGCCCACGGATTTGGCACCGTCGACGTTCTTCAGCGAGTCGTCGATGAACAGGCATTGTTCGGCGGGTGCCGCGATATGCTTCAGCATCGTGCGATAGATCGCAGGATCCGGCTTGATCAGTTTTTCGTCGCCCGACACGACGATATGACGGAAGCGTTCCATGAACGAGAAGCGCCAATACGAACGCGGGAACGTCTCGCCCGACCAATTGGTCAGGCCGTAGAGCGGCACGTTCTTGGCGTGAAGCCGCTCCAGCAGATCGACCGTACCCTGGACGGCGCCGCCGACCGCCACTTCGTGGCCCGCGTAATAGGCGCGGATCAATTTCGCCTTGTCGGGGAAACGCGCGATCAGTTCGGCCTCGGCCTCCGCGATGCTGCGGCCGGCATCCTGCTTCACGTTCCAGTCGGGCGTGCAAACGGTCGCGAGGAATTCCTCGATCGCCGCCGCATCGGGCAGCAGATGTTGATAGACGCGGCGCGGATCCCAATCGACAAGCACACCACCGAAATCGAAGACGACAATAGAAGGGTTCATGCTGCTTTCGCTTCCAAACGTTCGACCATGCGGCGCAGGAATTGTTCGCACAATGCGATTTGTTCCAGCGCCACGAATTCATCGGGTTTATGGGCCTGATCGATATCGCCGGGCCCGCAAATGACGGTGGGAATGCCGGCGGCTTCGAACAAGCCGGCCTCGGTGCCGAAGGCGACCTTGCCGGTCGCATTGCCGCCCGACGCCGCTTTGGCGACTTGCGTTACCGTCGCATCCTCGTCGCCCTTCAAGCCGGGGAAGGCGGAAATCTGTTCGAAGCGCACGCCGGTATCGGCGTGGATCGCTTGCATCTTCGGCTCGATCTCCTTGCGCACCCAGGCTTCCAATTCGGCGAACAGCGCCTTGGGGTCGTGCACGGGCAGATGGCGGAACTCGAAATCGAAGCTGCAATCCTTCGGCACGATGTTGAGCGCCGTGCCGCCGCGAATGACGCCGGTATGCGCCGTGGTGTGGGGAATATCGAATTCGTCGTCGAACGGGCCGTCGGCGGCGAATTTCTCGTTCATGCGCGCGATGTAATCGACGATGCGCGCGGCGTATTGCACGGCGTTGACGCCGCGGGGGGCCAGCGAAGAATGGCATTCGAAGCCGCGCACATGGCCGCGGAACGACAGCTTGCCCTTATGCGCGCGGATCACCTTCATGCTGGTGGGTTCGCCCACCACGCAGCCGACCGGCGAAAGCCCGCGCTGCTTGATGTCGGCGATCAGGCGTCGCACGCCGATGCAGCCCACTTCCTCGTCATACGAGAACGCGAAATGGATCGGCGTTTTCAATTTCGCCTTTTGGAATTCGGGGGCGAGCGACAGGCACACCGCGACGAAGCTTTTCATGTCGGTCGTGCCGCGCCCATAGATGCACCCGTCCTTCACCACCGGCTTGAACGGCTCGACCGTCCATTCCTGACCGTCGATCGGCACGACGTCGGTGTGGCCCGACAGCACGAGGCCGGGCTTGTCGGCAGGCCCGATCGTCGCCCAGAGATTCGCCTTCTTGCCGGTCTCGTCGA
>JAIUNH010000440.1 GCA_020161965.1 Pseudomonadota bacterium | reverse complement strand
TTCTGCGTGTTGATGCGAATAGCGAAAGTGCAACCATCGGCACCGCCCCAGATCGGCCCGTTCTCGTTCCAGGCGCGAAGCCCGCGATTCTGATTGCGGATCGCCTCATACGTGCCGGGTTGGATCGAACGGCCCATATCGACCTGACCGCTGGCGTAAAGCTGTGGCATCGCCTGCTCGGTCGCGGGGATGTAGATGACGCGCTGGACTTGCGGCATTTCCTTCGCCACGCCCGCGCGCACGGCCCACCAGCTATCGCGGCGGTCGTAGAACAGCGAGTTCGCGTCGCTTTTCACCAGCTTGTAGGGGCCCGTACCGACCGGCCAGCCTTTGGCGATATCGAAATTGGCGAAGGTCTTCGGGTCCTGACCTTCCCAAATATGCTTGGGCACCACGACGAAACGGCCGGCCTGACCGGTGGCGAGATAATCCTGCGCCCAGCGCGGGCCGGGCTTGGTGAGCTTCACGACCGCGGTCAACGGATCGCTTGCTGTTGCCGACGCGACCCATTCCTTGATCGCCGAGGATTGGACGAGATCGGGTGCGGCTGCGATCAGCATGTTGAAGGTGAAGACGACGTCGTCGGCCGTCAGCGGCTTGCCGTCGCTCCACGCTGCACCCTCGCGCAGCTTGATCGTCACTTCGCGGTTGTCCGCACTCTGCGTCCAGCCGGTGGCGAGCCAGGGGACGATCTCGTTGGCGACGTGGTTCGTGTAGAACAGCTGTTCGTACACCGTGTAATGCAGGCTGTTGCGCTGATGCAGCAGCACGCCGGCATAGGGATTGAAGTTCGTCGTCGCCGGGACCTGATTGTAGAAATCCCAGCCTTGCGTGATGAGCGTGCGGTTGCGCGGCACGTCAGGCACGCTCTGCGCCGCGGCGGTTCCCGCCGCCAGCGCCAGAACGGCGGCGGCGGTCATCCGCCAGCGCATGCGCGTCTTTCCTAGATCGAGCATCGGTCTCCTCCCGGGAGAGCGGGCCGGGCATTTCCACGGCACCATTGCCATGTCCGCCGGCCGGTTATATTATGGTTCATAACCATGAACCAAAGTTCAGAAAGAATATGGCAATGCCGCCCAAGGGTCAAGGTGCCGCCGCCGCATCCGACAAGCCGGTCAAATCCGCCGATCGCGTTTTCGATCTGATCGAAGCGATCGGGGGTACGCGCGACGGGATGACCTTTCCCGATCTGCAAACGGCATTGGGCATTCCGAAAAGCAGCCTGTTTGCGCTGCTCGAATCGGCCGCGTCGCGCGGCTATCTGGAACTCGACGATTCCAGCCGGCGCTGGCGCTTGGGCATGCGGGTGTGGGAGGCGGGGCAAGCCTATGCGCGCCAACATGAATTGTTGCGTCACGCCGAAGCGGTGATGCGCGACGTGGTGGCGGGAATCAACGAAACCATTCAGCTTGCACGCCTCGACGGCAACGAGAACGTCTATATCGCCAAGGTCGACAGCACGCATCCGCTGCGCCTGCAATCGGATGTCGGCGGAAGGCTGTCGTCGCATGCGACGGGGCTGGGCAAGACGCTGCTCGCCGAATTGCCGGACGCCGAGGTGAAGACGTTGTTCGCGAAAACCGGCTTGCCGCGCATGACCGAGAACACGCTGACCAGCTTCAAGGCGCTGCTGGGCGAGCTCGCCGCCACGCGCGCGCGCGGCTTCGGCATCGACAACGCCGAATACACGCACGGCATCTTCTGTCTGGCGGCCCCCATCCGTACCGGGGCGGGACCGGCGCAATTGGCGCTCAGCATCACCGTGCCAATTTTGCGCGTCTCGGTCGATGGGCTGGCAGCGGCGCTGGCGGCCCTCGCCAAAGCCTGCGTCGATATCGGCACGCGCGCCGGCGGTCCGGCGCCCGATCCCAAACTCGCGCGCCTCGTCAATCTCGCGGCTTCGCGTGCGGCGATCGAAGATCTGCATCATTGCAAGCGCTACAAACTGCCCTTCGCGCTGGGCTGAGCGATCAAACGGAACTGCCGCGACAAGGTTTCGCGATAAGGAAACTCGCCTTCCATCTCCAGCACGTCCGCCATATGCACGCGCCAGCGCGCCATCACCGCTTCGCCTTCCGGTGTGGGGCCCTGGCCGCGCTTGCGGATCTGATGCGCGAATAACAGCCGCGTGGGCGCGTGCAGCCAAATCTCGTAATGCAGGATGCCGGCCGCGAGCAGGGCGGTTTTCATCTCCGGCCAAAGTTCGTCGTGACGGCGCAGATATTCGGCTTCCTTGCCTTCGCGCACACGCAGCACGAAGCCGAAGGTTTCGAGATTCGAATCGTCGTCGGCGATCAACGCGGTCATCGTGGTGCCTCCGCACGGCCGATCGTTTTGGGCTTGCCGCCATCGGCCGCCGAGGCAAGCAACGCCGCGATCACGCCGGTCGCGGTCGCGCCGGTTTCCCCCGGCGAACGGTTGAGCGACGTATCGCCGCCCAAGGCGAGATCGACCAGCGCTTCGACCGGTCCGCGCCCGTGATAGATCCATTCGCCGTCCGCGATCGATAGCTTGCGCACCGTACCGTCGTCGCGGCGGATCTCGCACCAGTCGCGATCGAATTCGGCGGTCAGCATGCCTTCGCGCCCGGCCAGGAAAATGCGCATCAAGCCGCGATTGCCCTGGGGCATCGCGGCTGCCCCCGACAAGCTGGCGACCGCACCGCCCTTGCACTTCACGCTGCCGGAAACGGCAAGATCGACGATTTCGCGTCCGAAAGCATGGGCGGAGACTTCCTCGGGCACCAGCCCGGTCAGCCACAGCAGCAGCGGCACGGCGTGCGACATTTGCCCCCAAGCGAAGCCGCCGCCCTTGGCGGGGTCCTGCCATGTCGCGCGCTCGGGGCGGAAGAAGGTCGTCTGCCAGCTGTTCAAACCACGATCGCCGTGGAACACGTCGCGCGTGGCGGAAATGAAACTCACCATCGCGTGTTCGATCGGGCCGATCGCGCCGTCGGTGATCATCTTCCGCAGCTCGGGCAGATGCGGCAGATATTGATAGCCGTTGACCAGCAGCAGCTGTACGCCGCGTTTGCGCGCGCGATCGACCAGATCCCAGGCCTGCGCGGGATCGAGGGTCATCGGCTTTTCGCACAATACATGCGCGCCGATCTCGATCGCCGCACAAGCGTGTTCGTAATGCAGATGATGCGGCGACGACACGACGACGATGTCCGGCTTGCGCGCCAGCACGTCGCGATAATCCTCCGACGCGAAGGCGAAACCGAAGTGATCGCGCACGCGCGCGAGTTCGTCGGCACCCAGGCGCGATACGCCGTCGAGGATCACCTCGGGCCGCGCTTTGAGCGTAGGGATATGGTTCTGCGCGCCATACCAGCCCGCACCGATGATGGAGGCGCGGATTTTCTTCGTCGTCATGCGTGTTTCTTTCGTTTCAGGATTTCGCGATGCGCGGGGGCAGGAATTCCGGCGACTCCGCCGTCGAGAAGACGGGGACGAAATCGGGTTCGCGCGACCGCGCCATGAAGCTCATGAGTTGCGCTTCGAGATCCGCGCGGATCGCCGCGTAAGCGGGATCGGCGGCGAGGTTGCGCCGCTCATGCTGATCTTCGCGCCAATCGGCGAGGAAGAAATCCTCCTCGCCCGGCGGGACCGCACCGCCGTCCATCCGGATATTCATGTCGAGGCGCCAGCGATCGGTACGGATGCAGCCGCGTCGCGGCCAGCCCGCACCGGTTCGCCACGCGCCTTTGTTTGCGGCGGCCGAAGCGCGCGAGGTTTTCGCGCCGCTGCCCACACTCGCGAAAATCGCCGCGGGGGCGGGATCGGCGAAGAGCGC
>JAIUNH010000439.1 GCA_020161965.1 Pseudomonadota bacterium | reverse complement strand
TTCGCGCGCTGCGGCCGCGTCCGGGTTCGGCGCGGCGAGCATATCCGACAGCGCGGCGCGCAATCCGCCAAGCTGCTTCTGCATATCTTGATCTTCGCGGACCAATGCCGCCAGGGCCGCGTCCGACGCCGCCGCGCGCGCCGAAGATTGCGCGAGTGCGCGTTGCACGCTGCGGCCGCGAACCGCGTCGGCGATACGGAAACTCTCCGCCGCCGCGTTTGGCACGCCGCTCTCCGCCCAAGCGGACATTGTCGCTTCGATCACCAGTCGGACCAAAGCGTCGCGATCCGACGCGCTTTCGTCGGCAGTCCCCGCGCGCCGGACGCCCTCCAAAAGTTGGGGCGCCACTTTCACCAATTCGTCGCGCCCGCCAAGCAGGTCGCCTGCGCGCCGCCGCGCAACCGCCGAAAGACCGCGCGCCAGAAGCGTTTCGACGTGATCCGCGCCAAAGAAAGACGCGCCATGCGCGGCGACAAGTTCGAAAACGCGCCGCGCCTCGGCCGGATCGCCGCTCTGCAACGCGACCACGCCCCAGCCCAAGCCGCGCTCGAATACCACCTCGGTCAAAGCCGTATTCGACGCCAATCTGCGCCGTAGCTCCGCATAGGTCGCGGCAGCGCGACCGTACTCCCGCTGGGCAGACTGCGCGCCCGCGAGCAAAAGCGCCACGCGCACGAACATCGCCGAGTCCGGCGCGATTCCCTGCTTATCGAGCGCGTCGTAGGCGAGACGCGCGAGACGCTCGCTATCGGCGAAGCGGCCCTGCTCGCGAAGAACATCGGCAAGTCCGGCGATCGCCCAAGCGGTTTCCGGCGCCTCGCGTCCCCATTTCTCCAGCCGCTCGACGACCGTCAGCCGCGCTTCGCTTTCCGCCTCGACCAGCTTGCCTTGCCGCGCCAACGCGCGCGACAATTCCTGGCGCGCGTAGAGCCCGGCACCCGTCAAGGCATTCGGCGGAAGATTGTTGTTGCGGACGATCGAAGCTTCGTCCCGGATCAATGCCGCGTTGGCGATCAGCGCGCCGCGCAAATGCCGCTCCGCATCCGCGTATTTTCCCGTGCCCAAAGCGTGTAGCGCGTGGGCGCGCTCTGCGACGAATTCGCTCGACAGCCCGACCCAGCCCGGGAGGAAGAGATTCGAGCGCACGCTCGCCAGATTGGCGTCGATCTTCGGCAGTTCGGCCTGTGCGGAAGCGAGATCGCCGAACTGGATCAAGGCCGTCAGCAGATTGGCTCGCGCCTGGAGCTCCCACGACGCGTTCGGCGCAGTCCCGATCCGACGGCGACTCAATTCGAGCGCTTTGGCGGTATGGCCGCGGTTGAGTTCGGCGACCGTCCATACTTGGATTTGCCGCGCGCCGACAATCACGTCGACGCCCGCGTTCACGCCCGCCTCGTAGGCGAGCCTCAGATCGTCGGCACGTTGCGCAGCGCGACCGAGAAATTCGGCGGCGGCGGCGCGGCGGGTGTAGTACGCGGTGAGTTCGCCCACATCGCCGCGTACGCGGTCCGCCGGCGTCGAATCCGCCAGCGCCGCGGCTTCTTCGAGGCGTGCGGTGTCTGGACGCCGCGCCTCGATGATCGCTGCGATGTCGTTGACGGTACGCGGCGGCGCGCGGAAGCCCTGCGACTGAAATACGGCCGCTGTCCGGCGCGCCTCATCTAGACTGACGACCGGGTGCTTCTCCGGCTGGCATCCGGCGAGCGCAAAAAGCAAAATAACGGCAGCGGAGATCGGTCGGATATGGCGCGGCTTTATTCGTCCGTCCTCTGATCGCCCGGCCATTGAGATTGCAATCGATTTCACGCACCGCCCCTAATGCGCATTATCCGGAGTTGCGCCGTTGCCATGATCTTACTCTGTGAAATTGACGCCTTACAACGATCGAGTAAACGTGCCTCAACATCGAACCTACCATCACGATGAAGTATCGCGCGTGACGGCGATCACAATTCCTGGATAAACTCCGCTCGCTTTAACAGGTCGCGAGGAGACGGTTTCGATGACACCAGGCGAGAAAATGCGCGCGTATTTGGCCCAGCCGGGCTTCGTGGTCATGCCCGCGATTTGGGACGGGCTGTCCGCCAAGCTCACGGCCAAAAGCGGCTTCAAGACCGCGTTTCTGTCCGGCTCTTGCGTCGCTGCGAGTTGCTTGGGCGGGCCCGATCTCGACCTGATCGGGTTCGGCGAAATGTACGAAGCGCTCAACAAAGCGCGTAACGCCGCCCCCGACCTATTGATCCTGGCCGACGGCGATCACGGCTACGGCAATGCGATGAACGTGCAGCGCACCGTCGCCGCCTATGGCCGCGCGGGTGCCGCCGCCGTCTTGATCGAGGACAAACTAACGCCGCGCGCGTTGACCGCCACGGGTAAGCCTTGCCTGCCCTTCGAAGAAGCGCGCATGAAAATCCGTGCGGCCGTCGCCGCCGCGAAGGAAACCGGCATTCTGGTCATGGCGCGTACCGATTGCCGTCCGACCTTGGGCATCGACGAAGCGGCTGCGCGCATCGAGATGTATGTGGCCGAGGGTGCGGCGATCACCTTCCTCGACTCACCCGCCGACGACAACGAGATCCGCCGCGCGGTCGCGGCATCGGGCAAGGCGCCGGCATTCTCGGTGCTCACGCCCGGCCAGCCGCGCGCCGCACCGTCGCAGAAGGACGCCGCCGCGTTGGGCTTGAAAATCGGCACCTATCCGACCGGAATGCTGTCCCCCGCCATCGCGGGCATTCAAGCCGGGCTCGACGCGATCGGTTCGGGTGCGGCCGAAGCCGCCAGCGCTTTGCCGGGCAAGAAGCTGCGCGAAGTGCTGGGCTACGACGACTACAACACCCACGCGAAGCAGTTCATTTCCTAAAGTCGGCGCGCATCGAACGGCGGCAGGAACGCAGGGTCGTACAGCGTTTCTGCCGCCGGCGATGCGGGCAAACCGAACGCATCCTTCAGCAGCGTCACGTTACGCGCGATGCGCACGGGATCGAGCGCGCCCAAACCCAAGCGCCGGCTTTCATCATTCGGCACTTGGTGATCGAGCACCCAGCGCAAATGCTCGCCGACGATCGCGGGATCGAGCGATTTGTCGCGCGCCATTACCGAGGCGACGGCCGGTGCGGGATCGCGCAAACATTCCAGCCACGCGCGATTGATCGCCGCGAGCAGCCCTTTCACCGCGTCCGGATGTTTGCGCGCGAAGGACGGCGCCACCATCACCGCACTGGAATAAACGTCCAGCCCGTGATCGCCGTAATAGAGGATTGAGAAATCCGCCGGCGTGCGGCCGAGGGCGCGCATCGCGAACATGATCGTCGCATCGAACCCCATCGCGCCGTCGATCTCGCCCGCTAGCAGGCGCTGATCGCGTTCGGCGGGCGTGCTCGGCACCAATTCGACCGTCGCGGGATCGATGCCCGCCGCCTTCGCGAAGGCCGGAAACATTTTAAATCCGGTATCGAAGGGCGGCGAGCCAAGGCGCTTGCCCGGCAATTGCGCCGGCGATTTCAGCGGCCGCCCCTTGAGCGATACGACGCACATCGGTGCCCGCGCATAGATATTGAACACCGTCGTCGCATCGGCGCCGGGGTTCTTGGCCTTCAGCTCGATCAACGCATTGAAATCGCCGAAGCCCGCATCGCAGGTGCCCGCCGCCAAAGCGGGGGGAATGGCGCCCGAGCCCTCGCCGATATCGAAGCTGACCGCGAGACCCGCTTCGCGGAACCAGCCGCGATCTTCGGCCAGCAGGAAGGGCGCGTTCGGGCCCTGGAATTTCCAGTTCAGCAAAAATCGGAGAGGAATCACGCGGTCATA
>JAIUNH010000438.1 GCA_020161965.1 Pseudomonadota bacterium | reverse complement strand
GTCGATCTCCGCCTCGATCTCCTTCGGGTAGACGTTGAAGCCGCCGGTGATGATGAGGTCCTTGCCGCGCCCGACGATATGCACGTAACCCTTGGCGTCGATCTTGCCGAGATCGCCGGTGATGAAGAAACCGTCTTTGCGGAATTCGGCCGCCGTCTTCTCCGGCATGTTCCAATAGCCCTTGAATACGTTCGGGCCCTTCACCTCGATCATGCCGATCTCGTCGGGACCGAGGATCTTGCCCGTCTCCGGATCGGCGACGCGCACTTCCACACCCGGTAGCGGGAAACCGACGGCGCCGGGCACGCGATCCCCGTCATAGGGATTCGACGTGTTCATATTGGTTTCGGTCATGCCGTAGCGCTCGAGGATCGCGTGGCCGGTGCGCGCACTCCATTCGCGATGCGTGTCGGCGAGCAGCGGTGCCGAGCCCGAAACGAACAGCCGCATCCCGGCGGTCGCTTCTTTCGTCAGGCCGGGCGCTTGCAGCAAGCGCACATAGAAGGTCGGCACCCCCATCAGCGTCGTGGCCTTCGCCATGCGCTTTAGCACGTCATTGGCGTCGAATTTCGGCAGGAAGATCATCTTGGCGCCGGAGAACAGGATCACGTTCGACGCCACGAACAGCCCATGCGTGTGATAGATCGGCAGCGCATGGATCAGCGTGTCGGCCGGCGTGAAGCGCCAATAGCCGATCAGCGTTTCGGCATTCGAGACCAGATTGTCATGGGTCAACATGGCGCCTTTGGAGCGCCCGGTGGTGCCCGAGGTGTAGAGGATCGCGGCGAGATCGTCGCCGTTGCGCGCCACCGTCGCGAACTCGCCCGGCAACGCGTCGATGCCTGCGAGCAATGAGCCCGAACCGTCCGCACCCAGCGTGGCGACAACGCCACCGAACTTCGCCGCGACAGGCTTCAGCCCCGCCTCGCGCGAGGGATCGCAGACGACGATGCGCGGGCCCGCGTCGCCGATGAAATATTCGAGCTCGGCCAGCGTGTACGCGGTGTTCAACGGCAGAAACACCCCGCCCGCGCGCACCGTCGCCAAATACAGCGCCAGCGCATCGACCGATTTCTCGACCTGCACCGCTACGCGGTCGCCGGCTTGCAAGCCCAGCGCCTTCAGCCGATTGGCGATACGTGCCGTGCGTTCGCGCAACGCGCCATACGAAATCGGCGTGCCGTCGGGCAATTCGATCGCGACGCGAGCGGGATCGGCGATGCGGGATTCGAGACGAGCGAAGAGATTGGCGTTCATGTTTCCACCGTTTTACGAGCGGCGATTGAACACCGAACGCGCCGTCAATTGAAGCGTTTTCAGCGTACGAAAAGCGCGATCACGCCGGCATTGACCAGATCGATGAAAAAGCCGCAGACCAGCGGCACGACGATGAAAGCGCGGTGCGCGGCGCCGTATTGCTGGGTCACCGCCGTCATGTTGGCGATGGCCGTGGCGGTCGAACCCAGCGCGATGCCGCCGAAGCCCGACGCCATCACCACCGCCTCGTAATCGCGGCCCATCGCCGGGAACACGATCCACACGATATAGGCCACGGCCAAAACGATCTGCATCGCGATCGCCGTCAAGATGAACAGCATCGCGCCGTGCAGTTCCCAGAACTGCAATCCCATCAGCGCCATGATCAGGAACAGGCCCAGCGCGATGTCGGATATCAGCGCCAGCCCCTCGCCCACGCCCGGCCACATGCGCAGCAATGCGCGGCCGATCGCCAACGGATCAGATTGCGGATCAGGATTCCGCCGATCAAGCAGCCGACAAATTGCGGCAGCACGATCCCGGTCGCGACGATCAGCGAATGGATGCCCGTTCCCAGCAGCACCGCGATATTCGAAAACAGCACCGCCCACAACACGCAGAAATAATCCATTTTGGCGGGCGGGCCTTCGAATGTCGTGCCGACATCGAGCCGCGTGTCGTTGGATTGCGTCACATCGCGCTTGTCGATCAGATGCGCGGCGATCGGCCCGCCGATCACGCACGCCGCGATCAGGCCCAGCGTATTGCCCGCGATACCGAGTTCCAGCGCATTGCCGATCCCGAGCCGCTCCTCAAAGATCGGCGCCCAGGCGAGCGTGGTGCCCACGCCGCCGGTCAGCGAGATCGAACCGAGCATCAACCCCGCCTTGGGATCGAAGCCGAACAGCGACGAGATCCCCATGCCGGCGGAATTCTGCAACACGATGAATGCCGCCGCGAGACCGGTCAGCACGGCCAGCGGTTTGCCGCCACGCAGCAACGTGCGGATATCGGATTTGAGGCCGATCCCGGCGAAGAACAGCAGCAGCAAATAATCGCGGATCGCCAGATCGAACACGATCTTTTGTCCCGCGAATTGATAGATACCGGCGACGAACGCCGCACATAGAAAGCCGCCGACCACCGGTTCGGGGATCGAATAGCGGCGCAAGGGCTCAATCTTCATCGTCAGGATTTTGCCCGAGATGAGCAGCACCACCGCCAGATTGAAGGAATGGAATGCGTCGACGATCATCGATCGCGAGGTTACACGAACGGATCGGCGATCGTCACCGACTGTCCCGTGCGCGCGGATTCCTGCGCCGCCATGCCCATCGCGGCGGCCCACCAACCATCGGCGAGGCTCACTTCCACCTTGCCCTTGCCGCGCACCACCTCGGCGAAGCGCTGATGCTGATAGAAGGTCGAGCCGTTATGGTCGCCGGCCGCGAGCAACTCGGGATCGACCGGCACTTCCAGCGTGCGGGGCCCCGCCGGATCGCGAGGACTGACGATCACTTGCGCCACCGGTGCCGGCCCCAAATGCGCGGGCCAGAACCGCCCCGGCCCCGGCACATGGCACTCGATCTTGCCCGAGGGGCCGACGGCGGAAATCTCCTCCTGATATTTCGAGCCTTCCGCGAACATGCACAATTCCAGCATCGCGCGCAGGCCCGATTTGAAATCGACGATCGCGTAGGCGTGGTCCCAAATATCGGGCGTGCGATTGCCGATGCGCTCGTCGAGATGGTTGACGGCTTGGCCGCCCGACGCCATCACGCGCACGGGATCGGACCCGGCGATGTGCCGCATTAGATCGAAGAAATGGCAGCATTTTTCGACCAGCGTGCCGCCGGTGCGCTCGTTGAAACGATTCCAGTCGCCGACCTTCTCCAGGAACGGATAGCGATGCTCGCGGATCGTCAGCATCTTTACGCCACCGGTCGCCGCGTTCACGCTTTCGATCAGCCGCGTCACCGGCGGCATATAGCGATATTCCATCGCGACCCAGATCGGGGCGGTATAGCGCTTGCGCAATTCAGCGACGCGCGAGGTGTCGGCCGGGTTGGTGAACAACGGCTTTTCGACCAGCACCGGCAGCGGGCGAATCGCCGCGATTTCCTCCAACTGGCCGAGATGTTTATCGTTGGGGCTGGCGATCAGCAGGCAGTCGATGTCTTGGCGCTTCACCAACTCGGCAATCGATCCGACGAATTCCGCCGCCGGCGCCAACGCTTTCGAGCGCGCGCGCATCTCGGCATCGGGCTCGAAAATCGCCGCGATTTCCGCGTCTTTCAGCAGGGCGATGTTGCGTAGATGCTCCTGCCCCATCATCCCGCAACCGATGATTCCGTAGCGCAGCGTAACCATGCCTCTCCCCGAATGCGTCATTCCAACCGTTGACGGAACATGCGCCGTCGGCGCAAAGAATGCGACAGCAAGAATAAAACTTCCATCAGGGAAACGCGCATGACGATCGTTCCGATTACGTCGCCCGACCTCGACGCCGCCGAAGTCAGCTGGTTCGCCGCCCTTTGCTCCGACGATTACGCCCAGCTTGGCGTG